>JAOJAE010000029.1 GCA_028227525.1 Candidatus Pelagibacter sp.
CATTTTTTTAGGATCTACTATTTTATCGTAATCCTTTTCGTTTATAAGCCCTGTCTTTAATGTTTCGTATTTAAGTGTTGTGTCATTTTTAAGTGCTGTCTTTGCAATCTTTGCTGCATTGTCATAGCCAATTTTAGGAGCTAAAGCTGTAACAAGCATTAATGAATTATCTAAATGTTCTTGGATTTTTTTCTTATTAGCTTTTATTCCTTTTACACAATAAAGAGTAAAATTTTTAGTACTATCGGCTATTAAGTCAATAGATTGTAAAATATTGTGTGCGATTAAAGGCTTAAATACATTTAGCTCAAAGTGTCCATGAGATCCCGCAATAGTGATACCGTTATGATTGCCAATTACTTTTACACAAACCATAGTTACAGCTTCACATTGAGTGGGGTTAACTTTTCCTGGCATTATTGAAGAACCTGGTTCATTCTCAGGTAAAATTAGTTCACCGTATCCTGCCCTGGGGCCAGATCCTAAAAATCTAATATCATTTGAAATTTTCATTAAAGCTACAGCGCATGTATTTAATGTTCCTGAAAAGTTAACAATTGAATCATGGGCTGCAAGTTCAGCAAATTTATTAGCCGCTGGTTTAAAAGAAATTTTTGTAAATTTAGCAATTTCTTTAACTATCTTTTTATCAAAATTCTTTCTGGAATTTATACCAGTACCAACAGCTGTACCACCTTGTGCAAGATATAAAATTTCTTTTAATGCATATTCTATTCTTTCAATACTTTTTTTTACTTGCACATGATAACCTGAAAATTCTTGTCCAAGCGACAGAGGAGTTGCGTCTTGTAAATGAGTTCTTCCAATTTTTACAATATTTTTAAACTCATTTGATTTTCTTTTTAGTTCTTTTTCTAAAATTTTTAAACTTGGTAATAATTTACTAATTGTTTCTTTAGCAACAGAGATATGCATTGCTGTAGGAAAGACATCATTAGTTGATTGAGATTTATTTACATGATCATTTGGATGTACAGGTTTTTTTGTTCCCTTTTTTCCACCTAAAATTTCTATAGCGCGATTTGCAATTACTTCGTTAACATTCATATTCGTTTGAGTACCAGAACCTGTTTGCCAAACTTTAAGAGGAAAATTTTCATCTAATTTCCCTTTTATAACTTCATCTGAGGCTCTAATTATTGCTTTAGATATTTTACTTTTAATTAATTTATCTTTCGCATGAACGATTGCTGCAGATCTTTTAATTATAGCAATAGATTTTATGATAGAAATATTAACTAAAATTTTTCCAATATTAAAAAATTTGTTTGATCTTTGAGTTGATGCGCCCCAATATTTACTATTTGGTACTTTAACGCTTCCAATACTGTCAAATTCTTTTCTTAATTTCATTGATTAATTTGTAAGTAATAAATAATTATAAACATACAATAATTTTAAAAAAACTTACAGGAGCAAAATGTCGAATTTTAATAAAGTTGGAACTTTTATGAAAACTTTTGGCCAAGAGGTCAAAACTAAGCCTTCATTTAGTACTGATAAAATCAATAAGTTAAGAATAGATCTAATTAAAGAGGAACTAGATGAACTTCAAGAGGCAATGAAAAACAATGATTTATTAGAAGTAGCTGATGCGCTGACAGATATTTTGTATGTAACTTATGGAGCAGGCCATGCATTTGGTATTGATTTAGATAAGTGTTTTGACGAAGTTCAAAATTCTAACATGAGTAAATTGGGTGAAAATGGAGAACCAATTTACAATGAGTCTGGAAAAGTAATGAAAGGTCCAAATTATTTTAAACCTGATTTGTCAAAATTTGTATCTTAGATTTCCAATTTAAAATCTATGGCTGCAGAGCTATGAGTTATGCTTCCAACAGAAATTCTATTTACACCTGTCTTTGCAACTCCTTTAACTGTTTTTAGATTAATATTTCCTGAGGCTTCAGTTTCGTAGTACCTTTTAGCAATTTTTACACCTGTTCTTAAATTTTTAAGAGACATATTATCAAATAAAACAGTATTAAACTTTAAACCTACTATTTCATTTAGTTGTTTCAGATTATCAACTTCAACTGTAATTTTTCTTCCTTTTTTATTTTTAATAGCTAAAGAAACTAAGCTTTTAATATTTGATGAAGCAATATGATTGTCTTTAATTAAAAATTCATCGCTAAGATTAAATCTATGATTAATGCCTCCACCTAGTTTAACCGCATATTTTTGAATAACTCTTATGTTCGGAATAGTTTTACGGGTACAACAAATTTTACATTTTTTTCCAGCTAGTTTTACAAACTGATTTGTTTTTGAAGCAATACCTGAGATATGAGATAAAAAATTTAAAGCAACTCTTTCAGCAATTAAAATATTTCTAGCATTTCCTTCTATAGTTGCAATTAGTGAGCCTTTTTTAACATTTGATCCATCATTTTTTTTAATGATAAATTTAATTTTATTATCAACCAAATCAAAAGTTTGTTTTGCAAATAACAAACCACCAACAATTGCTTTTTGATTTGATAAAAGTTTAACTTTAATAACTTTATTATTTTTAACTAAACTTGAAGTAATATCACCAGAAGGGTAGAGATCTTCATTTAGAGCTCGCTTAACTGTATTACGAATAAAATCTTTACTAAGTTTTATCTTTGACACTTATTTATCTGCCAATGGCTGCCATTTTTTCAACTGATATCCTAGCTTTCTCAATTGTCTCTTTATCCATAATTATCTCACCAGTTTCATTTTCAAGGCAATCTAATATTTTAGGAAGTGTAATTTTCTTCATGTGTGGACACATGTTACAAGGTTTTATAAAATCAACATTTGGATTTTCTACTTGAATGTTATCACTCATTGAACACTCAGTGACCATCATCACTTTCTTTGGCTGATTGTCTTGAACATATTTTATCATTCCTGAAGTTGATCCCGCAAAGTCACTTGCTTTTATAACCTCTGGTGGACATTCAGGGTGAGCTATGATTTTTATTCCTGGATTATTTTTTCTAATATCATGAATTTCTTTTTCATTAAATTGGTCATGAACAATGCAAATTCCTTTCCAGGATATGATTTCGACATCTGTTTGTGAAGCAACATATTTTGCTAAATAATCATCAGGTAAAAATATTACTTTTTTAACTCCAAGAGATTTTACAATTTTTACAGCATTAGCTGACGTGCAACATACATCGGTCTCAGCCTTGACCTCTGCTGATGTATTTACATAAGACACAACGGGAACTCCTGGGTATTTTTCTTTTAATAGCCTTACATCTTTTCCTGTAATTGATGATGATAATGAACATCCAGCATCCATATCTGGTAAAATAACTTTTTTATCAGGACTCATAAGTTTTGCTGTCTCAGCCATAAAATGAACTCCAGCCATTAAAATTATATCTGCAGAAGTTTTTGATGCTTCAATTGCTAAAGCTAAAGAGTCAGCCGCAAAGTCTGCAACACCATGATAAATTTCTGGTGTTTGATAATTATGCGCAAGTATTACTGCATTCTTTTCTTTTTTAAGTTTATTAATTTTGTGAATATATGGAGCGTGCACAGACCACTCGATCTCAGGCATTACTTTAGAAATTTTTTGATAAATAGGATCTGTCGCTTTTTGCACTTCTTGTGTAAATTCCATGATGTTATTTACCAATTTGAAAGATAGTTGTCATTCATTTATTATGACACATACTGCGGTCGTGCTGAAACTGGTAGACAGGCACGGTTGAGGGCCGTGTGGACCTAGTCCATGAGAGTTCGAGTCTCTCCGACCGCACCAAAATGAATTTTATATAGGAGTTTTTTGATGGATAAATTTATTTCAGTAATATTTATGTTCGGGATTTTACTTTTAGTGCTTCCTAGTTTTTTACAATCAAATTCTCAATTAAAGCAATTTCTTAAAAATCTTAGTATCTGGATTATTGTAGTTCTTATAATCTTAATGATTCTCTATTTATTTAAGTAATAAATTAGTTTTTAATCCAATCAGGTTTTTCAATTTTTATTGAGGCTTCTTTTGTATTAAAATTAGATTTTCCATTATAATTTTCATCCAGGTATTTTATTAAAGCAAAAGGATAATCATTATCTATTAATACTTTGCCAATTTCATTTTCATTATAATAAATACTTTCACCTTCAGTTAATTCACCATTAACAACATTTATTGGTAATAATCTTTTTGAAAGTTTATTTTTTAGTTTAATTCTAGCTGTATTTTCTTGCCCAACATAACAACCTTTTTTAAAGTCAATTCCATTTAACTCTTCATAATTACACTCAATACCAAATAATTTATTTTGTAATTTATTTAAATCTTTTGGAACAATTCCGAGCTTGTGGCTGAATGAGTAATACTCTTCTAATTTTGAGTCATGTAGATCAAGTTTTTTTAGAGACAAATAAAGTTTTTCAAGATTAATGACTAGTCTAGCTCCAAGAAGTTTATTACGTGGGTCTAGTAGAATTGGATCTTCTCTATATTTTAAAGTAAAGCCAGCTTTGTCTTGAGCTTTATCAAAAGTTAAAAATTTTTCATGACTAAAAGCTGCTACTACAAACTCATTACTTAGATTGAGAATTTCAACTTTAGATCTTAATTTATAAATATTTAGTTGTTTAAAAAGACCATCTGCTTGAGATTTTTCACAGTCAATTAAATAACCAGACTTATGTTTGATTATTATGAATTCATATAAAAATTTTCCTTGAGGAGATAACAAAGAAGTAAAACAAGTGTTTGAATCACTTACTTTATTAATATCGTTACTAATCAGATTTTGTAGAAACTCTCTTGTATCTTCACCGTTTAAATAAAGAATGGCTCTATCATCCAATATATATACATTTTTTATATTCATAATTGATTAGTTGTTATTTTTAATATAATTACTTTTTTCTCAAATGTTAGATCTTATAATTAAAAACGGACAATGTTACATCGATGGTGAATTAAAAGATGCTGATGTTGCTGTTAAAAATGGCAAAATTCATAAAATAGGTGAAATAACTGAGGAAGCAAAAGAGACAGTTAATGCCGAGGGTCAAACTGTATTGCCAGGATGTATAGATACCCAAACTCATTTTAGAGAACCTGGATCAACTGATACTGAAGATTTAAATTCAGGAAGTAGAGCTGCAATTGCTGGAGGTATTACTAGTGTGTTTGAAATGCCTAACACTAATCCACCAACTTCTAATATGAAAGAATTTCAAAGAAAATTAGACCTCGCAAAAAACAGAATGTATTGCAATTATGCTTTTTATTTTGGAGCAACTGCAGATAATGCAAATGATTTAGCTAGTTTAAAAGATTTAGAAGGGTGCTGTGGTATTAAACTTTTTGCAGGATCATCAACCGGAAATTTATTAGTTGCTGAAGAAGATGATATAGATAAGGTTTTTCAAAATGCATCAAAAGTTGTTGCAGTTCACTCTGAAGATGAGGCGATTTTAAATGTTAATAAAAAACTAATTAAAGATGGGGATGTTCACTCACATCCAGTATGGAGAAGTGCAGAGTGCGCAATATCATCTACAAGACGAATTGTTAGAATAGCGAATAGATATAAGAAAAAAGCACATATTCTTCATATTACAACAAAAGAAGAAATAGATTTTTTATCACAACATAAGGGCAATATTACTTTTGAGATAACTCCACAACATTTAACAATTTATGCACCAGACTGTTATGACAAACTTGGAACTTATGCTCAAATGAATCCACCTTTAAGAGACAAATCTCATTATGATAGATTATGGTATGGGGTTAGAAACAACATGAACGATACAATAGGATCAGATCACGCTCCACATTTAAAAGAAAATAAAGAAAAGACTTATCCAAATTCTCCATCAGGTATGCCTGGAGTTCAAACCTTAATGCCAGTTATGCTTAATCATGTAAATGATGGAAAACTTACTCTTAACCAATTAATGAATCTTGTGTGTGAAAACCCAGTTAAGATTTTTGGAATTCAAAATAAAGGTTTTATTAAAGAAGGATATGATGCTGACTTTACAATTGTAGATATGAATAAAACAATTGAAATCAAAAATGAAAATATTGAAAGTAAATGTGGATGGACTCCATTTAACGGAGATAAATTTAAGGGGACCCCAACCCATACAATAATTGCTGGAAATGTTAAAATGAAAGATGGTAAAATTTTAGGTGATCCAGATGGAACACCTTTATCTTTTAAGAATACACAAAATTAAATATGCTAGACCCAAGTTTCAATTATTTAAGGCCTTTTGATGAGCCTAACCTAATTAGACTAGGAAAAAAAAATGATGGAGGATATGTTATGTCTAAAAAAAGTCTTGAGTCAGGTAATTGTTTGTTAACATTTGGCATGTGTAACGAATGGT
>JAOJAE010000003.1 GCA_028227525.1 Candidatus Pelagibacter sp.
TATTATTTTCTTTAGCTATATTCTGAGCAGCTGTATAAATAAAGAGTTGGTTTCCTAAACCTCCTCTAATTAATACGAAAAGTTTTTTTTTGAATATATTAAACACAAGTGAATTTGAATATTTTTATTAATCAATCTTAACTATTAAATAGATATTACAAAAACTAGTTTTTTAAAAGCTTACTATAATAATCTAGCCTATAATTAGTTAATTTTGTTAATCATTATATAATACTTAGGGGCGTTCTGTTGCCAGGTGCCCCGGACCCCGTCTACTTAATTAACAAAGTTAATTAGGCAGCAAGTGCGTAACTTTCGTTAGCAATTATAAATTTGCCCGTCACGGTGGAACAATCCCGAACGAAAGAATAGCTTTTAGTCACCCGTCGAATCTAGTTCACCCCCATAAGTTGTAATGGTGGAGGTGGTGGGTACTGCCCCCACGTCCGCAATGGTTATTACGAAATTCGTTTATCGTCGTAGTTGGAAAACCAACATTATTAATATAAAAGGAATTACAACAGATTCAATAACAATCATGAAATTAACAAAAGAACAGGCAGACGAAATAAAAAATCAACAAAGTCAAAGTAATCCAACAAAAAGGGTTACTGCTCCAGAGCTTGAAAAGATTTTATACGAAGCAATTCCAGCTTTAGATCATGGTTTTGTAAGAGTAATTGATTATATGGGTGATGACACATCTATAGTTCAATCAGCTAGAGTTTCTTACGGTAAAGGAACTAAGCAAGTTTCAACAGACAAAGGTTTAATTAAATATTTAATGAGACATTGGCATAGCACGCCATTTGAAATGTGTGAAATAAAATACCATATTAAACTTCCTATATTTATTGCAAGACAATGGATCAGACATAGAACAGCAAATGTTAATGAATACTCTGCAAGATATTCAATACTTGATAAAGAGTTTTATTTACCTTCACAAGATAATTTGGCTGCTCAATCTACAAGCAACAGACAAGGTAGGGGCGATGTTTTGGAGGGAGAACAGGCAAAAGAAGTTTTAGAACTTTTAAAAAATGATGCTGAGAGAACTTATGATAATTATGAGACAATGTTGAATGAAAGATTTGATGGATCAACTATTGATGAAAATAAAAAAGGACTAGCCAGAGAACTTGCAAGAATGAATTTAACATTAAATACTTATACCCAGTGGTATTGGAAAACTGATTTATTAAACTTAATGAATTTTTTAAGACTTAGAGCTGATAGTCATGCACAATATGAAATTAGAGTTTATGCTGATATCATGTTGGATACGGTTAAAAAATGGGTTCCAATTACTTATGATGCATTTATGGATTATAGAGTTGGAGGAACTGAAGTTTCATCTAAAGGAAAAGCAATTATTCAAAAACTTATAAAAGGTGAAAATGCTGATATAGATAGTTCAGGTCTCTCAAAAAGAGAATGGAACGAATTAATGACTGCTTTTGATCTTAAAGATAAGTTGATTTAATTTTATTTGCAAAATCTAAATATATTTTTGAAATTTCATGTTCAGGATTAGCCTCAACTATAGGCTTTCCTTCATCACCACATTTTCCAACTTCAGGATTAATAGGTATCTCACCTAGAAATTCTTTTTCAAATTCTTCTGCTGTTTTTTTAACACCACCTTCACCAAAAATTTTATATTTCTTGCCATCATCTCCAGTGAAATAACTCATGTTGTCCACCAATCCTAAAATCTTAACTCCTAGTTTGTCGAACATTTTAATACCTCTTTTAACATCTAATAAAGCCACTTCTTGAGGAGTTGAGACTATAATTGCACCATCCATTTTTATTTCTTGTGAAAAAGTAAGTTGAGTGTCTCCAGTACCTGGAGGCATATCAACAATTATAAAATCTAAATCTTTCCAATTAACTTTTTGAGTAAAAGTTTTAATTGCACTGGTTACCATAGGACCACGCCAGATCATTGGAGTTTGCTGATCTGCTAAAAAACCTATGGACATACACTGAATGTCATATTTAATTATTGGTTCTAGTTTTTGACCATCACTTTTAGGTTTTTCATTTATATTAAACATCTTTGGAACTGATGGACCATAAATATCAGCATCGAGTAGACCAACTTTACAGCCAACTTGTTTTAAAGCTAACGCAAGATTTGTTGCAAAAGTAGATTTACCAACTCCTCCCTTTGCACTTGAAATTGCAATGGTAAATTTTGTTCCTAAAATTGGATTTTTAATGAACTTTCTGGGCTCCAGTTTTTTCTTCATTGCGTCACTAAGTTCTGGCTTTTTATCAGTCATTTTTTTATCATTACTTGTTTTTTATAATAAAGACACTATATACTTTGTCATATGTCAGACGATTTTAAAGGTAGAGGCGGAAGTCCATGGGGAACACCTCCTGGAGGAGGTGGAAATGGCTCAGGTAGAGGCCCAACACCACCAGACATAGATGCAATTATTAAAGACATTCAAAATAAAATTAATAAATTTTTACCTGGCGGAAGTAAATCAGGCGGGAAACCAATTGGTCTAATCTTAATTATTTTACTTTTTGTTTGGCTTGCAAGCGGACTTTATAGAGTGGGACCTGATGAACAAGGTGTCGTCCTTAGATTTGGTAAGTTTATAAAAACTACCCAACCAGGATTGCATTATCATATTCCAGTTCCAATTGAGACAGTTGAAACTCCTAAAGTTACAAAAGTTAATAGAATTGATATTGGTTTTAGATCAGAAAGAGACAGTGGTTTTTCTCAAGGTGGAGGAGTAGCTGATGTTCCTCAAGAAAGTTTAATGTTAACAGGAGATGAAAATATTGTGAACATAGACTTTTCAGTATTTTGGGTAATTAAAGATGCTGGTAAATTCTTATTTGAAATTCAAGATCCTGAAGGATCTGTAAAAGCTGCAGCTGAGACTGCAATGAGAGAAGTAATTGCTAAAAGTGAAATTCAACCAATTCTAACTGAAGGAAGAGCTGAAATTGAAATTGAAACACAAGAAATTATTCAATCCATTTTAGATGAGTATCAAAGTGGAATTCAAATTACACAAGTTCAAACTCAAAAAGCTGATCCACCGGATCAAGTAATTGACGCATTTAGAGATGTTCAAGCTGCAAGAGCTGATATGGAAAGATCTAAAAATGAAGCTGAAGCTTACGCAAATGATGTGATCCCAAGAGCAAGAGGGGAAGCTGCAAAAATTATGCAAGCAGCTGAAGCATATAAACAACAAGTAGTTGCTGCATCAGAAGGTGAAGCTAGTAGATTTAATTCAATTTATAATGAATACGCAAAAGCTAAAGAAGTTACTCAAGAAAGAATGTATCTTGAGACTATGGAAAAAGTGCTAGCTGATATAGATAAAGTAATTATTGAAAAAGGCGCAGGTTCTGGTGTGGTGCCATACCTACCGCTTCCTGAATTAGGAAAAAAGAAAGTGAGTAATTAAATGAAAGCACAAAAAATATTATTACCAATAATAGCTGCATTAGGTGCTTTAGTTTTCTTTTCAGTATTTATTATTAAAGAAGTTAATCAAGCAATCGTTCTTCAATTTGGAGATCCTAAAAGGATCATAGTTGAACCAGGTTTAAACTTTAAGATCCCATTTATTCAAAACGTAGTTTATCTAGATAAAAGAATATTGAATTTGGATACTCCACCAGCAGAGGTTATTGCATCAGATCAAAAAAGATTGATCGTAGATGCTTTTGCAAGGTTTAAAATTGTAGATCCATTAAAATTTTATATTTCAGTTGGAAATGAAAGAGTTGCAAGATCAAGATTGGCAACAGTTATTAACTCAAGAATTAGAAATGTTTTAGGACAACAAGAACTACAAACATTATTATCAAAAGATAGATCAAAACAAATGTCATTAATTCAAGTAGGGGTTAATGCAGAGGCTCAAAAATTTGGAATTGAAATTGTAGATGTAAGAATTAAAAGAGCAGACCTTCCACAAGCAAACAGTGAAGCAATTTTTAGAAGAATGCAAACTGAAAGAGAGAGAGAAGCTAAGGAATTTAGAGCCCGAGGTGCAGAAATGGCTGTTACTATTACCTCAACGGCTGATAAAGAAGTTTCAATAATTTTAGCAGATGCTAATAAAAACTCTGAGATTATGAAGGGTGAAGGTGATGGTGAAAGAAATAAAATATTTGCAGAAGCTTTTGGAAGAGACCCTGAGTTTTTTGCATTTTATAGATCTATGCAAGCATACGAAACAGCTTTAATCGGTGGAGATACATCTTTAATTTTGTCTCCTGATAGTGAATTTTTTAAATTTTTTGGAAATATAAAACCTAAATCTCAATAATAGTTAAATATGAAAGAATTGATCATTGCTTTTGGTCTTTTTCTTTTTATTGAGGGAATCTTGTATGCCATATTTCCATCAAAAATGAAAAGTATGTTAAGAAAATTAGAACTTGTAAAAGATAGTCAATTAAGATCGGGTGGGCTAATTTTTGCAATTATAGGATTTATAATTATTTATTATATTAAAAGTTAGTATGAAAAAAATTAAATTTATATTATTAGCATTATTATTTACTTTTAGTTTACAAACCATTTCAAACTCTAATTCAGTGCCTGCATCATTTGCTGATCTTGCTGAAAGATTGATGCCATCAGTTGTAAATATTTCAACTACTCAAACTGTAGTTACAAATACTAATCCCCTGCCATTTACGTTTCCTCCGGGATCACCTTTTGAAGATATGTTTAGAGAATTTGGAACTCCTCAAGAGAGAAAGTCTTCAGCTTTGGGCTCAGGATTTATAATTGATGAAAAAGGATTAGTGGTTACTAATAATCACGTAATTCAAGGAGCAGAAGATATCATTGTTAGAGTAAATGGAGATCAAGAATTTAAAGCAAAAGTTATCGGAGCTGACCCTTTGTCAGATATTGCGGTTTTACAATTAGAAACAGATGAAAATTTTATACCAGTTCAATTTGGAGATTCTGATAAAGCAAGAATTGGTGATTGGGTTATAGCTATTGGAAACCCTTTTGGATTAGGTGGAACAGTTACATCAGGAATTATTTCAGCAAGAAATAGATCAATTGGACTATCAAGATACGAAGATTACATACAAACTGATGCATCAATAAATTCAGGTAACTCAGGTGGACCATTATTTGACATGAATGGTGATGTAATAGGGATAAACACAGCAATTCTTGGAAGAAATGGATCTATTGGAATTGGTTTTTCAATACCAGCTAATGATGCAAAGCTAGTTATAGATCAATTAATTGAGTTTGGTGAAACAAAAAGAGGTTGGCTGGGAGTTAGAATTCAAGATGTTACTCAGGAAATAGCTGATGTTGAAAAACTAGATGAACCTAGAGGAGCATTAGTTGCAAGTGTTGCAGAAAATAGTCCATCCGATAAAGGGGGAATTAAAGCAGGTGACATTATTTTAGAATTTAATGGTGTTAGAATTAACCAAATGAAAGAATTGCCAGCAATAGTTGCTAAAACAAAAGTTGGAACAACTGTTAAAGTTAAAGTTTGGAGAAATAAAAAAGAAATAACAAAAAGTATTCTTTTAGGTAGATTAGAAACATCAGATGATTTTAAAGTTAGTGATAAAAAAAACGAAACTCCTAAAGATACAATCATAGAAGATTTAAAAATTACTGTTAGAAAACTAACAAAAGAAGATATAAAGACTAGAAAACTTCCTAATCAAATTTCAGGATTAGTTGTTACGCAAATAGGAAATACTAGTCCACTACTGAAATCAATAGAGGCTAATAGTATTATAGTTGAAGCTCAAAAAATAAAAATAAAGGATGCACAAGATTTAGAGAAAATTGTTAAGGATGTTTTAAAATCAAATCAAAAAACAATTTTATTAGCAATATATAATAATCAAAATCAAAGAAGATATATTGGTGTTAAGCTAGATTGATCATGGATTTAAAATCCAAGATTATTTTAATTTCTGGGCCAACTGCTTCAGGAAAATCAAACTTTTCAATTAAATTAGCTAAAAAAATTAATGGCGAAATCATTAATGCAGATAGCATGCAGGTTTATAAAGAATTAAAAATTTTATCAGCTCGCCCCAACCTTAAAGATTATCAAAGCATAAAACATCACTTATACGGTTTCCATAGTGTTAAAAATAATTTCTCAACAGGAGATTGGTTAAAAAATGCAATTGAAAAAATTAAAGAAGTAAGACGAAGAAAAAAAATTCCAATCTTTGTGGGTGGAACAGGATTATATTTTAAAGCTTTAACAGACGGATTGGTAAGTATTCCAAATATTCCAATTAAATACAGAAACAATATAAGAGATTTACAAAAAAAATTAGGACAGAAAAAATTTTATCAAAAACTTGTAAAGCTTGATCCAAATTCTAAAGAAAAAATTAATTCAACTGACACTCAAAGATCAATCAGAGCTTATGAAGTTAAACAGTATACTAAAAAATCACTTCATGATTGGTTCAAAAACACAAAATCATATTTTGAAAAAGAAGATTTTTATAAAATCTACATGGATTATCCACGTGAAGAACTAATTAAAAAAATTGGCAAAAGAACAGAGCAAATGATTAAAATTGGAGCAATTAACGAAGTTAAGAGATTTATAAAATTAAAAGTTAGAAAAGATAAGAGCGTCAATAAAGCTATCGGCATCTATGAGATAAAAGAATATCTAGAAAAAAGAAACGATATGAGTGAAGTTATTGAAAAAATATCAATAAAGACTAGACAATACGCAAAAAGACAAAGTACTTGGGCTCGAGGCAACATGATGAGTTGGATAAAAATACCACCACAAGACTTAAATAAATTTTTAAAAAAAATTAAATAATTCATTCTAAAACTTGACCAATCAGTACAACTTCAGCTAGATTGCGAAATGCCAAAATTATATACTGGAGCAGAAATTGTATTTAAGTGCCTCGAAGAGCAGAAGGTAAATCATATTTTTGGTTACCCGGGAGGAGCAGTTCTTCCAATTTATGATGAATTAAAAAACCATACATCAATTAAACATATTTTAGTAAGGCACGAACAAGGAGCAGGTCATGCAGCAGAAGGTTATGCAAGATCATCTGGTAAGCCAGGAGTTGTTTTGGTTACTTCAGGACCGGGTGCAACAAATGTTGTTACTGCATTAACAGATGCATACATGGACTCGGTACCATTAGTTTGTATTTCAGGACAGGTTCCAACTCATTTAATCGGAACAGATGCTTTTCAGGAATGTGATACAACTGGGATTACAAGACCGTGCACAAAACATAATTGGTTGGTAAAAGATATTAAAGACCTTCAAAGAATAATGTATGAGGCATTTGAAGTTGCAACCACTGGAAGACCTGGACCTGTATTAGTTGATATTCCAAAAGATATTCAATTTGCAAAAACAAAATATGTTTCTCTTAAAAAAGAAAATAAAATAGAAATTAAAAATAAAAATAGATTTACTCAAAAAGATATTGATGAATTAATTGAGTTAATGAATAAAGCCTCAAAACCAGTTTTTTACACAGGCGGTGGAGTTGTAAACTCTGGACCAAAAGCAAGTGAACTTTTAAGAGAATTGGTTGCATTAACTGGTTTTCCGATTACCTCAACTCTTCAAGGGCTTGGCTCATATCCTGGTGATGATAATCAATTTTTAGGTATGCTTGGAATGCATGGAACTTATGAAGCTAACAATGCAATGCATGATTGTGATTTACTAATTAATATTGGCGCAAGATTTGATGATCGTATAACTGGTAAAATTGATGAGTTTTCTCCTAGATCGAAAAAAGTACATATTGATATCGACCCGTCGTCAATTAATAAAATTATTAAAGTAGATTTAGCAATTGTTGGAGACGTAACTGATGTTATTAAGTCAACAACTAAAACTTTAAAGAAGAAAAATTTAAATTTAGAAAAATCAAATAAACAAAAAATCTCAAAATGGTGGCAACAAATTCAAAAATGGAGAACAAAACAATCTTTAAACTTTATTAATAGTGATAAAATAATCAAACCACAGCATGCAGTACAAAGACTTTATGAATTAACAAAAAATCAAGATACCTTTATTACTACAGAGGTTGGTCAACACCAAATGTGGGCAGCACAACACTATAAATTCAATAAACCTAATAGATGGATGACCTCGGGAGGTTTAGGTACCATGGGATATGGATTGCCAGCTGCAATTGGTGTCCAAGTTGCAAATCCTACAAAATTAGTAGTAGACGTTGCTGGTGAAGCATCAATTTTGATGACTATGCAGGAAATATCAACTGCAATTCAATACAATTTACCAATAAAAATTTTCATTTTAAATAATCAATATATGGGAATGGTTAGGCAGTGGCAGGAACTACTTCATGAAAAAAATTATTCTGAGAGTTATTCAGAGGCTTTACCTGATTTTGTAAAATTAGCTGAGGCATATGGATGTGTTGGTATTAGAGCTGAACATCCTGATGAATTAGATGAAAAAATTGAGCAAATGATTAATGTTGATAAGCCAGTTATTTTTGATTGTCATGTCGATCAAGCAGAGAACTGTTTTCCAATGATTCCATCAGGAAAACCTCATAATCAAATGTTATTAGGTCCAAAAGACCAAGAGGAGAATAAAATTACTGGTAAGGGAAAAGCGTTAGTCTAAATGCCAAAATCTAAATCAGCATACAGCACTCCAACTAAAGTTAGTAAATTAGAAACTCATATAATTGTTGTATGGGTAGATAATGAAGCAAGTGTTTTATCTAGAGTAGTAGGTCTTTTTTCTGGAAGAGGATATAATATAGAGTCTCTTGCAGTAGCAGAAGTTGATCAAAAAAATAATCTTTCAAGAATTACTATTGTAACTACAGGAACCCCGGAAGTAATTGAACAAATTGTTTTACAACTTAAAAAACTAGTTCCGGTACACAAAGTAGGTAACTTTAAAAGAGAAGATAAAAATGTAATTTTTAAAGAAATGGCGTTATTTAAAGTATTAGGAAATTCAGCAAAAATTAAAAAAGCTTTAAATACTTGTAAAAATTTCAATCCAGTTATATTAGATCAGACAAATAAATCTGCTGTAATTCAAATTACAGCTCTAAGAAGAGAAATAGATAAAATGGCAAAAAATTTAAAATCGCACGGTCTTATAAGTGTCTCAAGAACTGGAGCGGTTGCAATGACTAGAGGCGCTGAAATATTTAACTAATTAATTAAGGAGAAAAAAAATGAAAATGTTTTATGAAAAAGATGCAGACGTTGAACTGATTAAAGGCAAAAAAATTGCAATTTTTGGTTATGGTAGCCAAGGACATGCTCATGCTTTAAATTTAAAAGATAGTGGAGTTAAAGAAATAGTTGTTGCTTTGAGAGAAGGATCATCAAGTGTTGCAAAAGCAGAGTCAAAAGGTTTAAAAGTGATGAATTTATCTGATGCAGCTGCTTGGGCAGATGTAGTAATGATTTTAACACCAGATGAATTACAAGCTGAAATTTATAAAAATCATATAGAACAAAGAGTAAGAGAGGGAACAAGTATTGCATTTGCTCACGGATTAAATGTTCACTATGATTTAATTAAAGCAAGAAAAGACTTAGATGTATTTATGGTTGCTCCAAAAGGACCTGGTCATTTAGTTAGAAGTGAATATGAAAAAGGTGGCGGAGTCCCATGTTTGTTTGCAGTTCACCAAGATGGTTCAGGTAAAGCTAGAGATCTAGCTTTGTCATATGCGTCAGCAGTAGGTGGGGGAAGATCTGGAATTATTGAGACTACATTTAAAGATGAAGTTGAAACAGATTTATTTGGAGAGCAAACTGTTTTATGTGGTGGCTTAGTAGAGTTAATTAAAAATGGTTATGAAACTTTAACTGAAGCAGGTTACGAACCAGAGATGGCTTATTTTGAAACTGTTCATGAAGTTAAATTAATTGTTGATTTAATTTATGAAGGTGGAATTGCAAACATGAACTATTCTATTTCTAATACTGCTGAGTATGGCGAATATGTATCAGGACCTAGAATTGTAAATAAAGAAGAAACTAAAAAGAGAATGAAAGAAGTTTTGGCTGATATTCAATCAGGAAAATTCACTAAAGAGTGGATGGACGAGTGTAAAAATGGTCAAAAAAACTTTCTAGCAACTAGAGCAAAATTAGCTGAGCACTCAGTTGAAAAAGTTGGTGCAGAATTAAGAGCTATGATGCCATGGATTAGTAAGAAAAAATTAGTAGATAGCGATAAAAGTTAATTTTTTAGTATAAAATTTTATCTATAATAATTTTATTATTTCACCTATACTTTTTTAAATAAATTTAAAAAAGAGGATAATAATGAAAATCAAAAATTTTATAAGAGTTCTACTGTCTGTAGTTCTAGTATTTGGATTTTCTTCAGCGTGGGCCAAAACTATTAAATGGTCGATGCAAGGAGATAGTCTTACACTAGATCCACATGCACAAAATGAAGGTCCAACAACTCAAGTCTCAAGACAAATATACGAAGCTTTAGTTGAAAGAGCTGTAGATATGAAAATTCAACCAGCTTTGGCTACTAAATGGAAAACAACCGATCCTAACACTTGGATTTTTACATTAAGAGAAGATGTTAAATTTTCAGACGGCTCTGCAATGACTTCTGATGATGTTGTGTTTAGTGTTTTAAGAGCTAAGCAAAGAACATCTGATTTTAAAGAATATATCAGTACAATTTCAGGTGTTGAAGCTGTTGGTGATTACGCAGTTAAAATTACAACAAGCAAACCTAATCCAATTCTTTTAAACCAACTTTCAAACATTTTTATAATGTCGAAAGCATGGTCTGAAAAGAATTTCGCTATGTCTCCTCAGAACTGGGATGCTGGACAAGAAACTTTTTCAGCAACTAATGCTTTAGGAACAGGACCTTTTAAAATTACTTTAAGAGAGCCTAATACTAAAACAGTGTTCAAAAGAAATAAACACTGGTGGGGTGAGATGAAAGACAAAAAAGTAACTCAAATTGAATTAATGCCAATTAAAAATGCAGCAACTAGAGTTGCAGCATTATTATCTGGAGAAATTGATATAGTTACTGATGCTCCAGTTCAAGATTTAGCTCGAATTGGTTCTTCATCTGCACATAAAGTTGAAAGTACAGCACAAATGCGTACTATTTTCTTAGGAATGGATCAAGCTGCTGACCAGTTAAGATCTGGTAATACAGGGGACAATCCATTTAAGAAAAAAGAGGTAAGACAAGCTCTTTATCAAGCAATTGATATTGAAGCGATCAAGAAAAAAGTTATGAGAGGTTTAAGTGAACCAGCAGGAATTATAACTTTTCCAGGTGTAAATGGTTACACTAAAGATCTTGATAAAAGATTACCTTATGATGTTGATGCAGCCAAAAAACTATTAGCTGATGCAGGATATCCAAATGGTTTTGATGTTGAGTTGAGATGCCCTAATGACAGGTATGTAAATGATGAAGCAATTTGTACAGCTGTTGTTGGTATGTTTGGTAAAATTGGTGTTAACGTAAACTTGTTTGCCCAAACTAAAAGTAAGCACTTTAAAGAGCTAAAAGATGATCAGGGTGATTTCTATATGCTTGGTTGGGGTGTTCCTACTCTAGATAGTCACTACGTATTTCATTATTTATATGAAACTGGTGCTAGCTGGAATAAAGTTAACTTTAGTAACTCAGAAGTAGATGCTGCTATAAGAGTTATGGAAGGTGAAGTTGATTTAGATAAAAGGAATGCAGCAATTGCTAATGCTTGGAAAATTGTGAAAGATGATATTTCTTATCTTCCTCTTCACCATCAAGTAATTTCTTGGGCATCTAAAAGTGGAGTTAACGTACCTATCAGACCGAATAACGAACCGTTATTTAAGGCTGCTAGCTTTAACTAAAAAAAATTATTACAAGTCCTCTATTTAATAGAGGGCTTGTAAGTTTTAAATCTTCTCAAATTGATAAAGTATTTTTTTAAACGGTTGTTTCAATCAGCTTTGGTAATGATAGTTGTTGCCTTTGTATCTTTTTCGTTGTTTAATTTTGTTGGAGACCCAATAAATAACATGGTTGGTGAAGAAACTTCAGACGAAGAAAGAGCCGAACTAAGAGAAACATTAGGTTTAATGGACCCAATTCATGTTCAATTTTCAAGATTTATTGTTAATGCTTCTAAAGGAGAATTTGGAATTTCATATCAATTAAGAAGACCAGTATCAGAATTAATAGTTGAGAGATTACCAGCAACAATTGAGCTAGTAGTTATTTCAGCGTTAATTGCTTTAGTAACTGGAACATTTCTAGGAGTTTATACTGGTATAAATAGGAAAGGTTTTTTAAGCGATATCATCTTAGCAGTTTCCCTGCTTGGAGTTTCTCTCCCCACATTTGTTATAGGAATATTATTTATCTATTTATTCGCCGTAATTTTAGGAATTTTACCCTCGTTTGGCAGAGGAGAAGTGGTTGATCTTGGGTTTTGGACAACTGGGTTTTTAACTATTACAGGGTTAAAAGCAATTATACTTCCTTCAGTTACGTTAAGTCTTTTCCAGATGACTTATATTATTAGACTTGTAAGAGCAGAGATGATGGAAATTTTACAAACAGATTACATAAAGTTTGCTCGAGCTCGCGGTATTAGTGAGAATAGTATAAAATACAAACATGCATTAAAAAATGGATTAATCCCGGTAATAACTATTGCTGGAATTAATATTGGAACCTTAATTGCATTTTCAATAATAACAGAAACAGTATTTCAATGGCCAGGTATGGGATTTCTATTCATCCAAGCTGTTCAGTTTGTTGATATTCCGATCATGTCTGCTTATTTAGTCTTTATTGCTTTTGTCTTTGTGATGATAAATTTTATCGTAGATATTCTTTATTATTTCATAGATCCAAGAATTAGAGTTAAAGGGGATGTTTCAAGTGGATAATAATATTAGTACTTGGGGTAGAATTAAAGATAGTGACATCTATCATAGCTTTATAAAGTCTCCGACTGCAATTGTATCATCTATAATTTTATTTATAATTTTCTTCTGTTCTTTTTTTGTAGAATTTATCACTCCTTATAATCCATTCGATCCATCATCGTTGTCATTAATGGAAGCTTTTACCCCACCCTCATGGACAGAAGATGGACTAGCAAAATTTATTTTAGGAACTGATGGCCAAGGTAGAGATATGTTAGCAACGATTCTTTATGGGTCTAGAATTTCATTAATAGTTGGTTTTTCAGCAATTATATTTAGTTTGATACTTGGAGTAGGATTAGGATTAACAGCAGGATATTTTGGTGGCAAATACGAAATGATAGTAATGAGATTAACAGATGTTCAGCTAACAGTACCAAGTATTTTGATGGCACTTTTAGTTGATGGAATTGCAAGAGGATTAATTTCAAGAGAGATGCATGATGAAATGGCTATATATGTTTTGATATTTGCAATTGGAATTTCAGAATGGCCTCAATTTGCAAGAGTATCAAGAGCCGCTACATTAGTTGAAAAAAATAAAGATTATGTTTCAGCTTCAACAATAATTGGTGTTTCAAACTTAATTATAATGTTCAAGCATATTTTACCAAATATTTTAAGACCAGTATTAGTAATAGGAACCATTGGTCTTGCACTTGCAATTATAGCAGAGTCAACTTTGAGTTTTTTAGGAGTAGGTGTTCCACCGACAACTCCTTCACTTGGAACTTTAATAAGATTAGGTAATGATTTTTTATTCTCTGGTGAATGGTGGATTACTTTTTTTCCAGCAATATTTTTAGTGATTTTAGCTTTCTCAATTAATCTATTAGGAGATTGGATGAGAGACACATTAAACCCAAGGTTAAAAAAATGAGTTTCTTAAAAATAAAAAATTTAAGTGTTGATTACCCTATGAGAAAAGAAACGGTTTACGCTGCAAAAAATGTCAACATTGAAGTAAATAAAGGAGAAATTTTAGGACTAGTTGGAGAATCTGGATCTGGAAAAAGCACTGTTGGAAATGCAATAATTAATCTGATCGATGCACCTGGCAAAGTTTCAAGTGGATCAGTAATTTTAGGTGATTTGAATATTCATGAAGATCCAAAAAATATAGTTAAATATAGAGGTAAAAAAATTGGACTTATATTTCAAGACCCTCAAACCTCTCTCAATCCAATACTTACTGTTGGCGAACAATTAATTGAAACTATTCAAACTCACCTTGATTTAACAAATGATGAAGCAAAAAATAAATCAATTGATCTTTTAAAAGAAGTTGGAATCAAAGATGCAGAAAAAAGATTTAATAATTATCCTCATCAGTTTTCAGGAGGAATGAGACAAAGAGTAGTAATTTCACTTGCATTGTGCTGTGAACCAGAACTTTTAATTGCAGATGAGCCAACTACAGCATTAGATGTTTCAATTCAATCTCAAATTCTTGAATTAATTAAAAAATTAACAAAAGAAAGAAATCTTGCAGTAATTTTAATTACTCATGATATGGGCGTAATAGCAGAGACAGCAGATAGAGTAGCTGTAATGAAAAGTGGAAACTTAGTTGAAATTGGTGAAACAAAAGAAATATTAACAAAGCCAAAACAGACATATACTAAAAGTTTGGTTAGTTCTGTACCACCAACTAATAAAAAAATTTCTCGATTTGTAATTATTGAGAAGGAAAATAAAAGTAATCAAAATAATAATATTAAAATTCTAAATAGATGGAATAAAAAAGAAATTATAGAACAAGATTTAGTTACGATTAATAACCTTAGTAAAAGTTTTGATGATAATTTTTTTACAGAAAGTTCTAAGAACTCTGTAATGGCTGTAGATAATGTTTCATTTGATATTAAAGAAGGAGAGTCCTTTGGATTAGTTGGAGAAAGTGGAAGTGGAAAATCCACAATTGCAAAAATGATAGTAAACTTATTTAAACCATCTTCAGGAGATATTTTTTTTGATAATATTTGTATTACAAAAATTAAAGATAAGCTGGAAATGATGAAATTTAGAAAACAAATACAAATGATTTTTCAAGATCCATACTCTTCTTTAAATGGAAGATTAAAGGTTAAAGATATAATATCAGAACCAATTACTCTTCATAACCCTTCAATATCCTCTAATGACTTAAATAATTATATTTTTGATTTACTAGAGTCAGTTGAGCTTTCACAAAAATCTGCTGATAGATATCCTCACGAATTTTCTGGAGGCCAGAGACAAAGAATTTCTATTGCAAGAGCATTGGCTACCCAACCAAGGCTTCTTGTCTGCGATGAACCAACTTCTGCTTTGGATGTTAGTATCCAAGCACAAATTTTAAACTTATTAAAAGATCTTCAGGAACAGCTAAATTTAACTATTTTATTTATTAGTCATGATTTGCCAGTTGTAAGACAAATGTGTGATAGAATTGGAGTGCTAAAAGATGGCCAATTATGTGAGGTTGCAAATACTGAGGAAATATTTTTAAAACCTCAGCATGATTACACAAAAAAACTTTTGCACTTAATGCCAAAAATTGAGTCTATCTATAATTAATTTTAAGAGGCCTAAAATGAGCGGATCTTGCGACTAATTTTACTTATTATTTTGCATTCTCTCTTATAGATTGTATTATACATTTTCAAAAAATTTAAGTTATGGCTGATAAAGATAGAGTCTTTATATTTGATACTACTATGCGTGATGGTGAACAATCACCAGGTGCGTCTATGAGTTTGGAAGAAAAAATTCAAATTGCAAGAGTATTTGATGAATTGGGTGTTGATATTATTGAAGCTGGTTTTCCAATTGCATCTCCTGGAGATTTTGAAGCGGTTTCAGAAGTAAGTAAAATTTTAAAAAATTCAATTCCAGCAGGTCTATCTAGACATTCTGTAAAAGATATTGATAGAGCTTATGAAGCATTGAAACATGCCCCAAGATTTAGAATTCATACTTTTATTTCAACAAGTCCTTTACACATGAAACACAAACTTAATATGTCACCGGAGGATGTATATGAGTCGATTGGAAAACATGTTGCTTATGCAAGAAAATTTACTGATGATGTAGAGTGGTCTTGTGAAGATGGAACAAGAACAGACATGGATTATATGTGTAAGACAGTTGAGCTTGCTATTAAAAGTGGAGCTACGACAATAAACATTCCAGATACTGTTGGGTATACAATCCCATCAGAATTTACAAAGATTATAGAAACTTTATTTAATAAAGTTCCAAATATTGATAAAGCAATTTTATCAACTCATTGTCACAACGATTTAGGTTTAGCAGTTGCAAACTCATTAGCTGGTATTCAAGCAGGAGCAAGACAAATTGAATGTACAATAAATGGTTTAGGTGAAAGAGCTGGTAATGCAGCATTAGAAGAAGTAGTCATGGCAATTAAGACACGACCTGATTTAATGCCTTATGATACAGGAATTAACACAACATTATTAAGCAAAGCATCAAAAATTGTATCGAATGCTACTGGTTTCCCAGTTCAATATAATAAAGCAATTGTAGGTAAAAATGCTTTTGCACATGAGGCAGGAATTCATCAAGATGGAATGTTAAAAAATAGACAAACTTATGAAATCATGACACCCGAAAGTGTTGGAGTAAAACAAACTTCTTTAGTTATGGGTAAACATTCTGGAAGACACGCTTTTAAAGATAAGATGAATAGTTTAGGTTATCCTAATCTTACTGATGATGTTGTAAGTAATGCATTTGCGAAATTTAAAGTTTTAGCTGATAAGAAAAAGCATGTTTATGATGAAGATATTATTGCGTTAGTAGATGATAGTTTAATTGTTGATAATAAAGTAAATGCAATTAGCTTAAAATCATTAAAAGTATTTGCAGGAACTGGTGAACCACAAAAAGCAGATATGACTTTAGATGTTTATGGAGATATAAAACAAGCTTCTGAAATGGGAGATGGACCGGTTGATGCAATATTTAAATGTATTAAAACTTTATATCCACACGACGTTAATTTACAACTTTATCAAGTTCATGCAGTAACAGAGGGAACAGATGCACAAGCAACTGTCAGTGTAAAAATTGAAGAAAAAGGAAAAACAACAGTTGGCCAAGCAGCTGATACTGATACATTAGTTGCGTCAGCAAATGCTTATATTAATGCATTAAATAAAATGATTATTAAACGAGATAAAACAGCTCCAATGGAGCAAGAAAATCAAAAGGTGAGAGGTATATAAAATGGGACTATTCGACAGAGTTAAAAAAATTTGGAGCCAAGATATGGCAATCGATCTTGGAACAGCAAACACACTAGTTGTTTTAAAAGGGCAAGGAGTTGTTTTAAATGAACCTTCTGTTGTTGCAATAGTTGATCAAGGTGGAAAGAAAAATGTTTTAGCAGTTGGTGATGAGGCAAAAACAATGCTTGGGAGAACACCTGGAAACATAAGTGCAATTAGACCATTAAGAGATGGTGTCATAGCAGATTTTATTGTGACCGAAGAAATGATTAAACATTTTATAAAAAAAGTTCATAAAGGTAGCACGTTTGCAAATCCTAGAATTTTAATTTGTGTACCAACAGGCTCAACCCCAGTTGAGAGAAAAGCAATTCAAGATAGTGCTCTCGCTGCAGGTGCTAGAAGAGTTCAATTAATCGAGGAACCAATTGCTGCAGCAATAGGAGCTGGACTTCCAATTTCTGAAGCAACAGGCTCTATGATTGTAGATATTGGTGGTGGAACTAGTGAAATTGCTGTGATGTCATTAGGTGGATTGGTTTATTCAAAATCTCTTAGAATTGCAGGTGATGCAATGGATACAGCAATCGTTAATTATATGAGAAAAGAATATAATCTATTAATTGGAGATGGCACAGCTGAAAAGATCAAAAAAGAAATGGGTACTGCAATAGCAACAGGAACTAATACTTATCCAGTTAAAGGTAGAGATCTTAGATCTGGTACACCAAAAGAGGTAAATATTACAGAGGAAGATACTGCAGAAGCATTAAATGATATTATGAAGGAAATGATTAATGCTATTAAACAAGCTTTAGAAAATACTCCTCCAGAATTATCTGCAGATTTAGTTGATATGGGACTTACATTAACTGGTGGTGGAGCTTTATTAAAAAATATTGATAAAAGATTTTCAAAAGAAACAGGATTACCAGTACATGTGGCGGATGATCCATTATCTTGTGTTGCCGTAGGGACAGGCAAAGCTTTGGATCAAGAGGAAACTTTTTCTACTATGTTATCTGAATATTAAGAGATGGTAAAAGGCAGAGATGATTTTGTAATTGCCTTAAGATCAACATTTTTTAAAAAGAAAGAAAAACAAAAGTTTTCACTAATAAGCTTAATTATTTTATCTATAATCGTAATAATTTTTAGTAATTTTAATTTTAAACCAATTCAAATTATTAAATTAGGAATTAATGAAGTAATTTATAGATCATCTTATATTTCATCAGTTCCAGAAAATAAAATAAAAGAGATAGTATCCAAAATTAAATCACACATAGACTTACATGAAAGTT
The DNA here is from genome assembly GCA_028227525.1 of Candidatus Pelagibacter sp. The sequence goes on from JAOJAE010000003.1 coordinate 18,510, forward strand.
ATGAAAAGGAATTAATCAAAATTGAAAATATAGATCAGGTTTTGGCATTAAATAATTTTTTAATTGCAGAAAATAAAAAGCTTAGAGAGTTAATTGATGAAAGCATAAATTCAGAAGAAATATTCGCAAGGGTTTTAATTGATAGAGAAAGTCCATTTCTTAAATCTATTGTTTTAAACAGAGGATCAAAAGATAATGTCAAAATTGGAATGGCAATAATGGATAGAAACTATTTAGTTGGACAAATTATAGAAGTAAATTACTCAAATTCTAGGGCTCTTCTTTTGTCAGATTTAAACAGCAAAATACCAGTAATTGTTCAGCCTCCATATTTGCAAGCCGTTGCGTCTGGGACTGGTAAAGATTACGGAGTTATAGAATACACCAAAGATGAGTATGAAGAAAATCAAATTGAAAACAAGGTAATTGTATATACTTCTGGTTTAGGTGGTTTATTTAAACCAGGCATTCCAGTTGGTAAAATAATTAATAACTCAGGGCAAATAGAATTTTTTTCTGATTTTGGACAATTAAGTTTCGTTAAGATTATAGAATTTAAGATAGGTGAGGATAAATAATGGCTTCATTGAACAAAAGCACATTTTTAAATTCATTCTTTTCTTATTTGCCGTTCATAATTTTGTTTTTTTCTGTGTTTAATGAGTTTGATTTTAATTATTTGAAATTAGATTATTTTTCATTCAACTTTATTTTTATTTTGATATTTTTTTGGACTTTAAGAAACCCTGATTATCTTGGATATTTTTCTATTTTTTTAGCAGGGATAATTAACGATGTAGTAATTGGTATTCCAATCGGAATAAGTAGTTTTTGTTATTTATTAATCTGCGCTATAACATCATACATTAGACAAATCACATTAAGTCCTAAATTTATAAATGATTGGCTTTCATTTATTGTTACCGTGTTGCTCATAAATTCAATTCAAGTAATAATTTTAGATTTAATTTTTTTATACCAGGTAGATTATATGAACTACTTAATAAACGCAGGCTTTACTTTTTTGTTTTACCCATTATTTTTTTTATTATTCAATATTTTAAATAGCAAAATTTCTCTTAAAAAGAATGATTAAAGAAAACTCAGGAATTAGAAAAACAGATGTAATTAATAGACGGATGTTTATTATAGGTGCTGCAAAGATAATTATCTTTACTGGAATTATAGCTAGACTCTTTTCATTACAAGTAAGTGAAAATAAAAAATACCTAACGCTATCAGATAAAAATAGAATTCGAGAATGGAAACTCCCACCGACAAGAGGAGATATTGTTGATTATTTTGGAAATGTGATAGCTGGAAATTTAAAAGTTTATCAACTTCATATCATTCCTGAACAGGTTGAAAATTTCAATTATTTGATATCAAGATTAAAAACATTACTTAACCTTAGTGATAAAAAAATAGATAAAATAGTAAAACTAAAAAATAAGCTGAAACCATGGGAAAGTATTATTGTTTCTGAAAATCTTTCTTGGAGTGATTTTTTAAAAATAAATAATTTTTTATATGATTTAGTTGGTGTTAAGCCTGTTATGACTATATCTAGAAATTACCCTTTTAGTGATGTTTATACTCATATTTTGGGTTATGTCAGTCAACCCAATGAAGAAGAAATTCTTGCTAATGAAATAGTTCAAGAAAGATTTGTTCCAGGTATGAAAATTGGAAAATTAGGTTTAGAAAAAACTTTAGAAAATTACTTGATTGGAACTAATGCAATTCAAAGATATGAGGTTAATGCTTATGGAAAAAGAATTAATCAACTTGAACATCAAAAAGGTAAACAAGGTTTAAGAATACGCCTCACTGTAGATACTGAAATTCAGAAAGTCTGTGGAAAACTTTTAAATGATCGAGCTGGATCTATCAGTGTGATGGACATTTATACAGGTGATATTATTGCAATGTATTCCTCTCCTTCTTACGATCCAAATAAATTTTTGTTTGGAATAAGTAATGATGATTGGGCATTAATTAGAAACAATCCTTTAAAACCTCTAATAAATAAAACACTTTCTGGACTTTATTCCCCGGGATCAACGATTAAACCAATTGTAGCTTTATCAGCTTTAGAAAACAAAATTGTTAGTCCAAATTTTAAAGTAAAATGTACAGGAAAGATGGAACTTTATGGACAAACATTTCACTGCTGGAAAGAAAAAGGTCACGGATTTATGAGTCTAAAAAATGCAATGAAACAATCATGTGATATATATTTTTATGAAGTCGCAAGACTATTAGGTGTAGATCGATTGAATGTTACAGCTGAAAAATTTGGACTAGGTAAAAAAGTATTAGGAGACTATTATGATTATGAAAAATCAGGTTTATTTCCTAATACAAAATGGAAAAAAAATAATCTTGGAAAAGGTTGGGTACTTGGAGAAACATTAATAACTGGAATAGGCCAAGGTTATACCCAAACTACTCCTCTTCAATTATGTCTTATGACAGCACAAATTGCTAATGGTGGTTACTCAATAAAACCAAGAATTGTAGTTAATAATAATCCTATGTCTCTAGAGGAAGCCAAAAGTAAATTGCAAGAGGAAACTTTGCATGGTCAAGAAAAAAAATTATTTAAGGATCATAAAAATATAAAAATTGTTCAAGAGGCAATGTTTAGTTCAACTAATGAATTATATGGAACATCATATAAATCCAGAATAGATAATCCAAAGTATCAATTTGCAGGTAAAACTGGAACTGCTCAAGTAAAGAGAATTAGTATGCGTGAACGAGAACTCGATTTAAAAATTGAACAAATTCCATATAAAGATAGAGATCATGCATTATTTGTTGCGTATGGTCCATACGTAAATCCAAGATATGCATTGAGTATTATAGTTGAACATGGTGGTTCAGGAAGCAGAACTGCTGCACCAATAGCAAAAGAATTATTTAAATTAATTATTGATAGAGACAAATTAAGAAATAAACAAAAAAATTTTGAGGAAATAGATATTTAATGTTTCAACATGATAGATTAAACAATGAACTTTCTTTTTGGCAAAAAGTTAAAGCATTAGATTACATTTTGCTAATAAGTGTATTCCTGCTTTCCACAATAAGTTTATTTGTGATGTATTCAACAGACGGAGGAGAAATTCTTTATCATACAAAAAGTCATTTTAGTAAAATTATAATTTTTTTTCCTTTAATGATTTTCATTTCCTTTTTTAATATTAAATGGTGGCATAATTTTTCATATGTATTTTACATTGTTATAATTCTTCTATTAATTTACGTTTCTTTTTTTGGAATAAAATCTTCTGGCTCAAGAAGATGGATGGATTTATATTTATTTAATTTACAACCATCAGAGCTGATGAAGATTGCGATTATACTTTGTTTAGCAAAATATTATCACAGATTAAAAATTGAAAATGTTAACTCTTTAACAAGTATAATTACAGTTTTAACTATAATTCTAATACCAATATTTATGGTACTATCTCAGCCAGATTTAGGAACCTCAATTTTAATTGCATCTAGTGCATTAATTATTTTATGGTTAGGAGGTGTTAAAATAAAATATTTTATATATTCTTTCATTGCTTTCTTGATATCTCTACCTTTTGTAATTTCATTCTTAAAACCGTACCAAAAATTGAGAATATTAACTTTTTTGGATCCAGATAGAGATCCATTAGGAGCAGGCTATCAAATAATTCAATCAAAAATAGCCATAGGTTCCGGAGGATTTGATGGCAAAGGATTTTTACAAGGCACTCAAAGTTACTTAGATTTTCTTCCAGAAAAACATACTGATTTTATTTTTACTTTATTTTCAGAAGAGTTTGGATTTATTGGGTCTATCGGACTTTTGTTATTATATACAATTATTATTATTAGAATAATTCGAATAGGAGCTCTCTGTAGAAGTAGCTTTGCTAGATTTTTTTGCTTTGGTTTTGCCTTTGCTATTTTTATTTATATCACTGTTAACTTATCAATGGTACTTGGGCTACTACCTATAGTTGGCTCGCCTCTTCCAATAATGTCTTATGGAGGATCCTCAATGCTTGCAACAATGATTGGCTTTGGTATCGTAATGAGTGCAAAAGTACATAGTCAACAAACTATAGTTTAAAATTATTCTATTATAAATTATGTATAATTTGTCACTATTAAATATCAAAATTTTAACTATATAACTTTGTCGTGGATAAAAATATCAAAATTGGAATTGTAGGTGCTGGAATTCAAGGTGTATCGAATGCATTATTTTTACAAAAAAAAGGATTTAATGTAACTATTTTTGATAGAGACAATCCTGGTGCACAAGCAGCATCTTATGGAAATGCTGGACATTTTTCACCTTATGCTTCAGTTCCTTTAAATCGACCAGATGTTTTGGCTGATGTACCTGCAATGTTATTAAGCTCTTCAGGACCTTTAGCTCTAAAATGGAATTATGTTCCAAAAATGATCCCATGGTTTCTTAAATTTATAATGAATTCTACTACAAAAAAAATGATGCACACTGCAAAAAATATGCATCAGATTTTAGATTTAGCATTGCCTGCTTACGATGAATTATTTGATGAGATTGAATTGGAAGGTTTAGTTGAAAATAAAGGAATTTTATATATTTGGAATGACCAAGATTTAAAAAGTAGAGAATTGGAAATTAAAATAAGAGATGAATTAGGTGTTGAACAGCAATTAGTTAATAAATCTGAAATTCACGATCTTGAACCACATATTAAACCTTTTTATCATGCAGGTGTTTATTATCCTTATGCAAGACACGCAAGAAACCCAAGAAAAATTCTTTTAAAACTTTTTGATTTATTTTTAAAAAAAGGTGGGAAATTTAACAAAGTAAACATTAAAGATATAAATTTTGACGAACAAAAACCAGTATTTAAAACTGAAAATCAAAGTTTTATTTTTGATAAAGTTGTAATTGCTTGTGGTGCATTTTCTAAAAAGTTAACAGATAATTTAGATGAAAAAATACCTCTTGATACTGAAAGAGGTTACCATGTTCATTTCAAAGGCTGCGATCATTTATTAAATAGGCCTGTTATCTTTTCAAACAGAGGATTTGGAATTACTCCTATGGAGCAAGGTTTAAGAGTAGTGGGTACTGTAGAATTTGGAGGATTAGATAACCCTTTATCTAAATCGAGAATAAAAAATTTAATTGATAATGCTAAATACATGCTTGGCGATTTACCAGAACATGAAGATGAGTGGCTAGGATTTAGGCCTTCATTACCAGATTTTCTTCCAGTGATGGGTCCTTCAAAAAATCATAAAAATGTTTTTTATTGCTTTGGTCATCATCATTTAGGTTGGACATTAGGCCCAATATCTGGAAAGATTGTATCTGGAATGATAGCTAACGAAAATACTAATTTAAATTTAAAACCTTATAGCTCACTAAGATTTAGTTAAGTGAGAGAAAAATCAAATTTTCTTGCATATATTTTTTTGTTACTAACAGTAACCTTTTGGGCTGGAAACTTTATAGTTGGAAAATTTGCAAGTCATTATGAAGTGCCTCCATTTTCTTTGAATTTTTATCGTTGGTTTTTTGCTTGGTTGATTTTAGCACCATTTACAATTTCTGAAATTTTAAAAAAAAAGGAGTATATATTTCAAAATTATAAATTGTTTGTAATTTTAGGTGTTACAAGTATTACAATTTTTAACTCAATAGTTTATTACTCACTAAATTTTACTCAGGTCATAAGTGGAGTGCTAATGATTTCTACAATTCCAGTAATGATTATGTTTTTTTCATTTATTTTAAAAATTGAGAAAACAAATACATTTCAAATAATAGGAGTAATACTTTCATTTTTAGGTGTAATCATAATAATTACTAAGGCTGACTTTGAAATTTTAAAAAATTTAAATTTTAATAAGGGCGATATTACAATGGTGGTTGCTATGCTTTCTTGGGCACTATACTCAACTCTATTAAAAAGACAAAAATATGAGTTATCTCAATTAAGTTTATTACAAGTTGTAATGACATTTGGATTAATTTTCTTAATTCCAGTTTATTTTATAGAGTATCAAGTTGGTTTTAGAATTAAACTTGATACGCCATTTATCTTAATTTTATCATATGTTGTTTTGTTACCTGGTCTAGCTTCATTCATATTATGGATTAAAGGTATATCTATGATTGGAGCTAATCGATCTGGAGTATTTTTGCATTTGATGCCAATATTCAGTGCTATAATGGCTATGATTTTTTTTAATGAAAAATTTATGTTTTATCATATTTTAGGTGCCAGTTTTATTATTATAGGAATTTTATTATCAAATAAGAAAGTTAAAAATGCTTAAAGTTGCAATATTAGATGATTATCAAGATGTCTCACAAGAGTTTGTGGATTTAAAAAAATTATCTGGAAAATATGAATTTAAAATTTTTAGTGAACCTTTTTTAGATGAGGCTGATGCTATTGAGCAATTATCTGAATTTGAAGCATTATTAATAATGCGTGAGCGAACACCAATTACTAAAAATTTAATCGATAATCTTAATGATCTTAAATATATCATTACTAGTGGTACAAGAAACAAAGCAATTGATTTAGAAGCTGCAAAAAAAAGAAAAATTGTAGTTTGTGGAACGGAGATTAATTTTAATCCAACATGTGAATTGACTTGGGCTTTAATTTTGGGTTTATCAAAAAATTTAAAAACTGAAATTGATAATATGTACCAAGGTTACTGGCAAACAACAATTGGCTTTGAATTAAAAGGTAAAATAATAGGTTTAATTGGTCTTGGAAGAGTAGGGTCACAAGTTGCTAAAATTGCAAAAGCTTTTGGTATGCAGGTTATAGCTTGGAGTGAAAATTTAGATTTAGATAAATGTAAAGAGCTAGATGTTCTTCCTTGTACTAAAGAAGATTTAATCAAAACATCTGATTATATCTCGATACATGTTCAAGGAGGAGATCGTTACAAGGACTGCATCACCATTAAAGAATTTGATCAAATGAAGAAAACTACTTTTTTGATAAATACTTCCAGAGGACCAATTGTTAATGAAGATGACCTAATAATTGCTTTATCAACCAATGTTATAATGGGAGCAGGAATTGATGTTTATGAAAAAGAACCTTTGCCAGAAGGAAATAAATTAAGATTTTTACCAAATGCATTACTTACACCTCATATTGGTTACGTTACTGCTGAAAATTATAGTATTTTTTATACTCAAATGATTGAAGATCTCGAAGCTTGCGTTAATGGAAAGCCTATTCGTGTTATTGAAAAATAATGGAGCTACCAGTAGTTAATCATAAAGATTATGTTGCTAAAATTGGAGATGATCACAAGTTTCCAATTAATAAATTTGGTGAACTTGCTAAATATTTAATTGATCAAAAGGTAGTAGATAAATTTCACAATCCCACTCCTTGTTCATTTGAAACCTTAAATAGAGCTCATTCTAAAAATTACATAAATGATATAAAAAATAAAACTTTAGATAAAAATGCAATTAAAAAAATTGGTTTTCCTTTAGTTGATAGTGTGGTCCAACGATCCTTAGTTGCAACTGGGGGAACAGTATTAGCCTCAAAACTTGCCTTAAATTACGGAGTGGCTTGTAATACTGCAGGAGGAAGTCATCATGCTAATTATGATGGCGGTGCTGGTTATTGTGTGTTTAATGATGTAGCTGTTGCTGCTCATTATTTATTAGATAGAGGATTTGCTAATAGAATTTTAATTGTAGATTTAGATGTACACCAAGGAAATGGAAATTCAGATATTTTTAAAGATAATAGACATGTCTTTACTTTTAGTATGCATTCAAAAACGAATTATCCTGCAAAAAAATCAATTAGTGATTTGGATGTTGAGCTTGAAGATAATCTTGAGGATGAAACATATATAAAGACCCTTAAGTATTATTTAAATGAACTTAGTAATGAAAACTTTGACTTTATTTTCTATATAGCAGGAGTTGATATCCATTTTAATGACCGACTAGGTAAGTTAAATATTTCAGATGAAGGGGTAAAACAAAGAGACGAATTAGTAATTGAAAATTTTTCTTCAAAAAAAATACCTATCTGTGGTGTTTTAGGTGGAGGGTATAATAAAGATTTTAATAAACTAGTAGAATTACACTCAATATTGCATCAAACATGTGCTAAATTGATTTAGTTATGACAAAAAAAATTAACCCAAATCTAACTGCTGAACAAAAATTAGTTTTGTTTGAAGATGGAACAGAAATGGCTGGTACCAGTGAACTCAACCATGAAAAAAGAGAGGGAAGTTTTCATTGTGCTAATTGCGGAGAAAAATTATTTGAATCAAACACAAAATACGAAAGTGGTTCAGGCTGGCCTTCATTCTACGAATCTCTACCAGATGTATTTGAAACTAAAACAGATCATCTTTTAGGTTATGCAAGAACTGAATACCACTGTAAAAAATGTGGAGGACATCATGGACATATATTTGAAGATGGGCCTGAGCCAACTGGAAAAAGATATTGTAACAATGGAGTTTGCCTAGTTTTTAAACCTAAAAGCTGATTATTTTATTATTTAAGTAAATCTTGAAGCTTATTATCTTTTTCTAAAGCTCTAACATCATCATAGCCACCCATATGTTGATCATCAAAAAAGATTTGTGGGATTGTTCTTTTGCCATTTGCTTTTGAAATCATTTCATCCATTGCACCATCTACTGTTGCAATGTTTATTTCTTTATAATCAACATTATTTCTAGTTAATAATCTCTTAGCTGCTTCACAATAATTGCAAAGCGGTCCTGTATAAATAGTAACTGATTTCATAACTTATAAATAATCATTCTTTTTAATTTTACTAGTAATTTCTTTTCTAGAATATTCAAATTTTTTTCTGTGTTTAATACTTTTTTGATTAACTCTTTTTCTCCATAATCTAAACGAAGTAGGTTTTACAGATCTTCTCATAATTTTAATTACTTCAGATTCAGTCTTTCCAGTTTTTTTCTCTATTTCCTCAAAAGTGATCCGATCAGCCCAGGCAGCCCAAATAACCCAATCTGGGTCATTAACCTCTGGCTCTGGATTTTTTACTTTGGTTATGGGGGTGTGACCTTTTTTTTTCATAATTCCTTTATATTTGAAAAAAAAGATTAATGCATTTTTTTTAGCAAATGATATTATATGTCTCGATAGTCCATCTTAGCCATCTTTAGCTCCCGGTTTTTTTGGACTATCTTCCTTAAGATGTATCCTTTAAATTATTTTTTATTTTTACAAATAATTTTATTCTTATTTATCACCCCAGGCACACCTAGAATTGTAATAATTTCATATTCAATGAATTATGGTGTTCAAAAATGTATTTGGACTGCTTTAGGAGATGTTACTGCAAATTTTATACAAGCAGCTTTAGTAATTTTTGTAATAGGATCTTTTTTTTCAGATAATCCAAATTTTTTAAATATTTTCAAGTGGGTTGGAGTAAGTTATATTTTGTATCTTGCATATGATCTTTATAAATCAAAGCCAAAAGATATAAGTTCTGACAACATAACATCAAAAAGTATATTTTCTTTTTTTAGAGATGGTTTTTTAGTTGCAGGTACAAGTCCAAAAGCATGGATGTTTTTTCCATTAATATTTCCTCAGTTTATTGACTTTAATTCAAATTATATTGTTCAATTTTTTATTTTAATTACAACTTATGTAGTATTAGATTTTTTATCTTTGATTGCTTATGCAGTTCTTGCAAGAAAACTTATTGTTTGGATTAAAGCTAACCCTAAAGTTATAAATACAATTTCAGCGTGCGTTTTAGTTATTATTGCTGGAATAATTGTTATTACACAACAATATTAACTTAAGTAGTAGGCTCTTATTGCCCCTTGCAATGAGGTTAATTTCTTTATTTAATTGATTTTTAATTAATTAATAAAGAGAGGAAATAAAATGAAATTAAATAAAATTATATTAAGTTTTGTTTCTGCATTAGCAATTATATTATCTTCATCAGTTACATCTTTTGCAAAAGTTGTAGGTGACAAGATAGTTTTAGGATCTGCTATTTCATTAACTGGTAAATACTCTTCAAATGGTGTTCATACTCAAAACGGTTATAACATGGCCGTTGATAGAATTAACAGCATGGGTGGTATTAAAGTTGGTGGAAAAACTTACAAGTTTGAAATCATTTATTATGATGATGAGTCAAACCCTAAAAGAGCAGCGCAACTTGCAGAAAGATTAATCAAACAAGATGGTGTTGAGTATATGCTTGGCCCATACAGTTCAGGACTAACTAAAGCAATAGCACCTGTTACAGAGAAATATGGTGTGCCGATGGTTGAAGCTAATGGTGCTTCAAGATCTTTGTTTACAAAAGGTTACAAATATCTTTTTGCAGTACTAGCACCTGCAAACTTATATCTTGATGTCGCTATTGATTTAGCAGTTGAGAAAAATAATGGAAAACCTGTATCTGTAGCAATGGCATTTGAACAAGATGCCTTTTCTCAAGATGTTAGATTAGGTGTTTTGGAAGCGATTGAAAGAACTGGATCTAAAAAAGTAATAGACGACAAGCTACCTAAAGAACTAAATGATATGGCTGCAACTTTAGCAAAAGTTAAAGCTGTTAAACCAGATGTTCTTGTGGTTTCAGGTCACACTAAAGGTGCCTTAACAGCTGTTAGACAAATCGCTGAAATGAAAGTTGATGTACCAATGCTTGCAATGACTCACTGTGATGCTGCGAAATTATCAAAACAACATGGTAAAAATTCACAGTATGCATTATGTGCTTCACAATGGCATAAAACTTTAACTTACAAGGATGATTTCTTTAAAGACGGTATGACATATGATGCTGACTTTAAAAAATTATTTGATTATGCACCCCCGTATCAAGCAGCTGAGTCTTCAGCAGCTTTATTGGTTTTTAAAGATGCATTTGAAAGAGCTAATTCTTTTGACAAAGTAAAAGTCAGAGACGCTCTTGCTGCTACTGATATGCAAACTTTTTATGGAAACATAAAATTTGCTGAAGGTGGTCAGAATGTTGATAAGCCAATGGTGTTATTCCAAGTTATGTGTGATGGAGATAAATGTGAAAATAAAGTTGTAGCTCCTACTAAATGGGCTTCAGCTGAGTTGATACATCCAATTCCATCTTGGTCTCAAAGATAATATCTAATATTTAAAATGCTCCCTAGCAATAGGGGGCATTTTTATATAAAAAGTTTTAAATTTATTTAGAAAGTTTTAAAAAAATTTATGGATCTACTTATATTTCAAGTACCAATATTAATGGTTCAAGCCTCATTAGATGGAATATTACTTGGAATATTATTTGCACTTATAGCTTATGGGATGGCTCTTCAATGGGGGGTAATGAATATTATAAATATCGCTCAAGGAGATTTGGTAATTCTAGGTGGATACATTGCTTATTTTATGTATTTGTCAGGAATTCATCCAGCTTTAGGTGTGATTGTTGCACCAGTGATAATGTATTTTGTAGGAGTAGGTCTTTATAAATTAGTAATAAATAAAGTTGTAGATAGAGATTTATTTATCTCAATACTTGCTACATTTGGCATAAGTATCCTTTTCATGCAGTTAATGAACTTTGCATTTGGTGCAGATGTTGTTCTTGCTAATTCTGAATTTGGAACAACTATGTTGTTTAATAATTCAGTTACACTTCCAAATTCTAAATTATTTTCAGCCATTATAAGTATTATTTTTGCAATAGGGCTCGTTATTTATATGAAAAAATCAAAGTTAGGGCGGGCAATTAGAGCAACAGCACAAAATGCTAGAGCAGCTAAAATTTTAGGAGTTGATACTGAAAAAGTTTATGCAGCTACATTTGGAATTAATGCAGCACTTTGTGGTGTAGCAGGTGCATTAGTTGCTATTACATTTACAATACATCCTTATATGGGTCTACCTTATACAATTAGATCTTTCATGATTGTTATTATTGCAGGATTGGGAAATTTGCCAGGTGTTGCAGTTTCAGGAATGGGTTTAGGTGTATTTGAAGAATTTGCTGATTATATTCTAGGGACAGAGTTTAGAATAGGTTCTGTATTCTTATTGTTAGTTTTAATTTTAGTTTATCGAAGATTTAAACTTTCTAGAAAAAGAGAATATTTAAAATGAAAAATAATAATATTATTTTATACGCTGCAATACTGATTTTTGGTGTTCTTGCACCATTTATGCTTCCAGCATTCAAGGTTCAATTATCAATTCTTTGTATATTAATTGTTTTAGCCTTAACTTGGAATATTCAAGGTGGTGAAATGGGCTACAACTCATTTGGAAATATTCTTTTTTATGGTCTAGGTATGTATATTTGTGCTTCTGTTCAAGTGGGTATGTTTTTCCCACTAGCAGAATGGACAGAAAGTGGTGGGGAAAAAACTTTCATACATTCACCTACGCAGTTTTTTCAAGGTATGGCATTTGGACTTTTAGCAGCAGCAATTATACCAACAATAGTTGCTGGTTTAATTGGTTATGCAATTTTAGGACTTAGAGGACACTATTTTGCAATTTGTACTTTAGGTTTAGGGGTAGCTGCAGGTGAAATTTCAGGAGGAATTGAAATTATTGGTGCAGGACAAGGGTTCACAACGCCTCCATTTCCAGAGACAGGAAACTTGGAATCTAGAGGACAGTTTTTTTATTTTTTAAGCTTTTTAGTTCTTGTATTAACTTTTGTTGCAGTAAAATCAGTTTACTCAACTCGGTTTAAATTAGTTCTTAATGCAATAAGAGACAATGAAGACAAGGCTGAAGCAATGGGTATTCAGACAATGAAATATAAAATTATTGGATGGATGATCTCTGCATTTTTCTGTGGGTTAGCAGGAGGTATCATGGGTGGATTAGTTGGTTATATAGATTCTACGGATGTTGCTTTTGATGGAAGAGAAATGGGTGTATTCATGGTTTTAATGGCAATACTCGGTGGTAAAGGAACATTATGGGGACCTGTTATTGGCGCAACTTTATTTCACTTATTTAAAGAAGGTTTTTGGACTTACTTCTTGGGCTGGCAGTATGTAGCTCTTGGAGTTTTAATTGTTGTGATTGTAATTTATTTCCCTGAAGGATTAATGGGATGGCTTAGAGAAAAATATCCAGAGAGGTTTGGAGAAGTGGTTGATGAAGCTGATCGTAAAGCACAGGTGGAACTAAAATGAGCATCTTAGAAGTAAATAATGTTAGTAAATCTTTTGGTGGTGTTAAAGCCAATGTTGATATTTCTATGTCAGTTGAAAAAGGAAAAATAGTTGGTTTAATCGGGCCAAATGGCTCTGGTAAAACAACATTATTTAACTCAATAGTTGGCACATATCCTATAGACAGTGGATCTATAAAATTTAATGACAAAGAAGTATCTGAGCTGCCAGTTCCTGTAATAGCAAAATTAGGTCTACTTAGAACATTTCAACAAACAAGAATTTATGGAAAATTAAATTGTATAGATAATATGTTAATTAGTCATAAAGGAAGTGACGAGAGTTTAATCAAGATATTCTCTAAAATTCCTCAAGATCTAACAGATAAAGCAGAAAATTTATTAAGTTTTGTTGGCTTGTATCAAAAAAGAAAATTGAGAGCAGGAGATTTGTCTTTTGGTCAACAAAAACTATTAGAGCTAGCAATGGCTTTAATGAATGAGCCGGAAATGCTTTTATTAGATGAGCCTACAGCTGGAATAAACCCAACTTTAATCAATGGAATTATAGATAGATTAATTAAAGTAAATCAAGACTTTGGCATTACACTCTTAGTTATCGAACACAATATGAAGGTGATAATGCAATTAGCCGAAGACATCTTCTGTCTAGCACATGGAAAAATGTTAGCTAATGGATCTCCAGATGAAATTAAAAATGATAAGCGTGTAATAGATGCTTATCTGGGAGCGCAATAATGTCAAATCAATATGAAGTATTAGGAAAAGCCCCAACTCCAGAAGATTTAAAAAAATTATCTCCAAATGAAATTCATTTAACAATCAAAAATTTAAATGCTGGTTATGGAAAAATGGAAATTCTTCATGATTTTGATTTAAATGTAAGTAAAGCTCAATCACTATGTTTGATTGGTCCAAATGGCGCAGGTAAATCAACTATACTTCATTCGATATATGGATTTACAAATATATTTTCAGGACAAATTGAAATTGATGGAAAAGAAATTACCAGCTTAACTCCAGCTCAAAAACTTACATCATGTGGAATTGCTTATATACTTCAAGATAATTCTGTTTTCCCAGATATGACTGTTGAAGAAAATCTATTGATGGGTGGTTATTCCAAAGAAAGTACTGACGAATCCTATCAAGAAGCTGAAAGAATTTTTGAAAAATATGAAAGATTAAGAAACAGAAGAAATCAACCTGCTAAAGTTTTATCCGGTGGAGAAAGAAGGTTGTTAGAAATCTCCAGAGCATTAGTTATGAAGCCATCAGTATTGCTTGTTGACGAACCATCAATTGGTTTAGAGCCAAGGTATATTGACATGGTTTTTGAAATCTTAAGAGATCTTCAACAAAACGAAAAAAAAACAATTATTTTAGTAGAACAAAATGCCAAAAAGGGATTAGAGTTTGCAGATATAGGCTATGTTTTAGTATCTGGACAAACCGCAATTGCTGGCAAAGGGGATGATTTACTAAAAAACCCTGATGTTGGTAGATTATTCCTTGGTGGATAATGGTAAATAAAGAATTTTTCTTTAAAGGTTTTAAATCTATTTTAGCTCCAGATAGCCCGGCACTTGCACTTGGCTGTTGTTTTATCGCAATCGGTGCACTTCTTAAAAATTTAGGCTTTAATATTCAGGAAAGCATTTTTTCAACTATGCTTACTTATGCTTTACCTGGCTCATTAGTAATGGCTGAGTCGTTATTAGTTGGAGCGTCATTACTTAATATTTTTTTAGCAGTTTGGTTTGTTAATGCTAGGCTTTATCCAATGGCAGTCTCATTATTTCCATTAATGATGCATGAAAGTCAACCAAGATGGAAATATTATTTTTCATGTCATTTTATTGCAGTCTCCGCATGGCTAATAATGAAAAGTAAATATAAAGAAATTGATAAAAAATTCAGAATTGATTTTTGGATTGGAATCGGGTGTGCAACTTGGACTACAGCAGTTATAGGCACTTTTATTGGATTTTATGCATCTGATTACTTAGATAAAAATATGATGATGGGTTTAGCAATTTTAAATCCAATTTACTTTTTATGCATGATGGTAGGAGCAATGAAAACAATTCAAATAGCAGCGTCTGTAGTATTAGGATTATTATTGGGACCAATATTCTATTTTTTATCTCCTGAATGGTCAATTTTACTTGGTGGACTTGTTGGTGGAACTATTGCTTATTTAATAGGAGAACTAAATGTCAACTAGCATAGTACTTGCAATTTTAGTTACATCGTTAGCAACATTCTCTTCTAGATTATTAGGAGCTATTTCTTCTGAGGGAATAAAAGAGACTTCAAAATTATTTAGATATTTTAATTGTCTTGCATATTCAACATTAGCTGCCTTGATCGCTAGAACAATTATTTTTCCTGTTGGAGTATTATCTGATGCTAGCTATTTAAGTAGAGCAACTGTAGTATTATTTTGCTTATTTATATTCTTTATATCTAAAAGAAATTTTGTTTATCCAACAGTAATTTCTGCTATCATGATGGCTTTATTAAGTGGGTATTTATAATGGAAAAAATTGCTGGTCTAACAATTTCAGAACACAATAATTCAAAAAGAATAATTAATATTGATATTGAAAATGAAATTTTAGATAAATTAATATTTCCATTTAACAAGTTTGATATCACTGCACTAGAATATAAACCATTCACACGTTTTACTTTAGCTAAAAGTCTAGATGATCTTACATCTAATAAATTAGGCAAATTAATGAATAAGATAATAAGAGATCGAGAAACAGGTTGTTTTATTATTGGTCCTAAGAATATTAATTCTAAAATTGATCATAACTTTTTAGTTAAATTATCTACTGCTATTGCTCATTTGATTGGAATTCCAAACCATGACTCAATGGCTGGAAAATATTATGCAAGATTTACTGTTAAGCATGAGGATAAAAGTGACTCGTATTTAAGAAAAGCTTATACAAATATGGATCTCCATACAGATGGAACTTATGTTAAAGAAGTTACAGATTGGTTATTAATGACTAAAATTGATGAACAAAATGTAGAAGGTGGAGAAACGGCAATGTTACACCTTGATGATTGGGAACATTGTGAGGATTTATATAATGATCCTATTGGTAAACAGAATTTTATTTGGGGTTCACCAAAAAGTAAAAATATAGATTACAAGGTAGAGCATCCAGTATTTTCTTCTGACGCTGATGGCAAACCTACTATTTCTTACATTGATCAATTTCCTGAGCCTAAAAATATGAAACAGGGTAATTTTTTACAAAGATTATCAGATGGTTTAGAAGAAAGTAAAAACAAAGCCATTACCAAATTACCTGTTGGATCTTCAATAATTGCTAATAATTACTTTTGGCTTCATGGAAGAAAACCTTTTAAAGAGAATGAAGAATTAAGTAGAGAATTGTTAAGAATTAGAGGCTCTTTTTTTATTAATTAATTCAATATAATCAATATAAAGTAACCAAAATTTATGAATTTAGGATTTATAGGTACAGGTAAAATAGCATCATCAGTAATTACTGGTATTTGCACATCTAAAATTTCATTTAACAAAATTATAATTTCCCAAAGAAATAGAAGTATTGCTAAGAATTTAAAACAAAAATTTAGAAAAGTAATAATTGCTAAAGATAATCAACAAATAGTTGATAAATGTGATTGGGTATTTTTATCAGTTACACCTACTGTAGGAGATAAAATAATCAAAGAGTTAAAATTTAGATCAACACAAACTATAATTAGCTTTATTTCTACAATAACTTTATCTCAGTTAAAAAAAGCAATAAAAGTTAAAGCACAAATTGTAAGAGCTATTCCTTTGCCGCCAATTTCATTAAAAAAAGGACCAGTACCTATTTGTCCTCCTAATAAAAAAGTTAAAGCATTCTTTGATAAAGTTGGAACAACTGTTGAAATAAAAAACGAAAAATCATCTATTAATTTTTGGTCAACATCTGGAATGATGGCACCTTTTTATCAATTGTTAAGTTCAATGACAGACTGGTTAGTTAAAAGAGGTGTTAAAAGAAATAATGCTCAAAAATATATAACTTCTTTATTTTTAGCTTTGTCAGAAGATGCTGTTGTTAACTCAAAAAAAGATTTAAAATATTTGGTAAAAGAGTCTCAGACTCCTAAGGGATTAAATGAACAAGGTGTTAAAGAACTAACAAAAGCTGGTTTTTATAAATCTTTGGAGAAAACTCTCAATAGTATACATAAAAGATTAAATAAATAAAAATTTCATGGATCAACAACAGAATATTTTACAAATTGAAAGTTTATCTAAATATTTTGGAGGTTTGGCTGCAGTTTCTGATTGCTCTTTAAAAATTAAGAAAGGCTCTATCACTGGAATTATTGGACCTAATGGATCGGGTAAAACTACTTTATTTAATTTAATTGCTGGAAATTTAAAATCTACTCAAGGAAAAGTTTTATTTAATAATGAAGATATAACTGATGTTCCCTCATATGAATTATTTTCAAAAGGCATTTTAAGAACTTTTCAGATAGCTCATGAATTTACAAATTTATCAGTTTTAGAAAACCTAATGATGGTTCCGGCAAATCAATCAGGTGAAAAATTAATAACTGCTTTACTAAAGCCTAGCTTGGTTAGAACTGAAGAATTAGCTGTAAAACAAAAAGCCCAAGATGTAGTCAATTTCTTAAATCTTACTCACTTATCAAATGAATTAGCTGGAAATTTATCGGGTGGTCAAAAAAAATTATTAGAACTTGGAAGAACTATGATGGTTGATGCTAAATTAGTATTACTTGATGAAGTTGGAGCGGGAGTTAATAGAACACTACTTAAAGAACTTGGAACTGCAATTCTTAAGCTTAATAAAGAACAAGGGTATACGTTTTGTATGATCGAACATGATATGGATTTTATTAGTAGATTGTGTGATCCCGTTATTGTCATGGCTGAAGGATCCGTCTTATTCGAAGGTACTGCAGAAGAAGTTAAGAAAGATGAGAAAGTTATAGAAAGTTATTTAGGTAGAGGATCAAAACTTAAGGATGAAAATTAATGGCATTTTTTGAAGGTATAAAAATGACTGGAGGATATGGCAATGGTCCAGATATTATTAATTCTTGTTCAGTTGATGTTAATAGGGGAGAAATAGTTTCGATTCTTGGTCCTAATGGAGCTGGGAAATCAACAGCTATGAAAGCTATGCTTGGTTTGTTAAATTTAAAATCTGGCTCTGTAGTAATTGATGGAAAAGATATCTCAAAACTTTCTCCACAAGAAAGAGTTAGGGCTGGAATTTCATTTGTACCACAAACAAAAAATGTTTTTGCTGGAATGACAGTTGAGGAAAATTTAGAAATGGGAGCCTATCTAAGAGACGATAACTTTCAAAATGTTTTAAAAGAAATTTATGATCTATTTCCTATATTAAGAGAAAAAAGAAGTCAGTTAGTTGGCGAATTATCAGGTGGTCAAAGACAACAAGTTGCACTTGGAAGAGCATTAATGATTAAGCCATCAGTATTAATGTTAGATGAGCCTACTGCTGGAGTTTCCCCTATAGTTATGGATGAATTATTTGACCACATTATTAAAGTTAAAAGAACCAATGTTGCAATTTTAATGGTTGAACAAAATGCCAAACAAGCACTTAATATTTCTGATCGTGGATATGTACTTGTCACAGGTGAAAACAAATATGAAGGTACAGGCAAAGAATTATTAAATGACCCAAGAGTAAGAAGCTCTTTTTTAGGAGGTTAGTATGGATTTTATAAACGCAATTATTTTATTATTAAATTATATTTTTGTTCCAGCTCTAACCTATGGTTCACAATTAGCACTTGGTGCAATTTTTGTTACTTTAATCTATGGAATTTTAAGGTTTGCAAATTTTGCAACTGGAGACATGATGGCATTTGGTACTATGGTGACTATTTTATTTACATGGTATTTTCAATCAGTGGGTATTTCTTTAGGTATTTTGCCAACAGCTCTTCTTGCTATACCATTTGCTATAATTTTTATGATTGGCTACATGCTCTTCATAGATAAATTTGTTTTTAGATATTATAGGGTCAATAAAAGTCCACCTGTCCAACTTGCAATGGTTAGTATTGGAGTAATGTTTGTAACTCAAGCAGTGGTAAGAATAATAATTGGTCCATCTGATAGAAGATTTTTTGATGGAGAAAAATTTATTATTAAAGCAGGTGAATTTAAAGAAATGACAGGACTTAATGAAGGATTGGCAATTAAATCTAGCCAGGTAATAACAATATTTGTAACCCTTATATTGGTCTCCATCTTATTTTGGTTCTTAAATAAAACTAAAACAGGAAAAAGTATGAGAGCTTACTCAGATAACGAAGATTTAGCTTTATTATCTGGTATTGACCCTAAAAGAGTGGTCATGATTACATGGATTATTGCAGGTATTTTAGCAACAATTGGTGGTGCTTTGTATGGTTTAGATAAAAGTTTTAAACCTTTTACATATTTTAATAATATGCTTCCAATTTTTGCCGCTGCAATTGTTGGAGGTATTGGAAACCCTTTTGGAGCATTTTTGGGAGGTTACGTTATAGCTTTTTCAGAGATATTCATAACGTATGCATATAAGAAATTTTTTATGTATATTTTGCCAGAAAGTATGGAACCAGAAACCCTTGTTCAATTACTTTCAACTGATTATAAATTTGCTGTTTCGTTCTCTATACTAGTAATCGTCTTATTGTATAGACCCAATGGCATATTTAAAGGGAAGGTGCTTTGAGAAAAAATCTTAATATAATTGTGGCTTACTCAATAATGATGGGTTTAATTTTATTGGTTGGAATATTTCAATCATGGAATGTAGCTCTTTCAATTTTCAATCTGTGTTTAATTTCTGCAGTAATGACTATGGGAGCAAATGTACAATGGGGTTATGCTGGCTTAATTAATTTTGGTCTTATGGGATATGCAGCATTAGGTGGACTAGCTGCAGTTTTAATATCAGTTGATCCAGTTCAAGAAGCATGGAGAGCTGGTGGTTTTGATATCTTAATGTGCTTATGGTTAATCATAGTAATGATATTAGCAATTCGCTTTATTCTAAAAAATTTTGCTAAATCAAATTTTAGAACTTATGGAATTGCAGCGATTATTATTGCAGGGATTATAATTATTAGGGTAACTGCTGAACCTGGAATTGAAGCAATTGAAGCTGTTAATCCTGCAAAGACAGGATTTCTAGGAGGCTTTGGATTGCCAATTATGTTTTCATGGATTGTTGGAGCTTTCTTTGCGGGAGGACTTGCATTTGTGGTTGGAAAAGTTGCTCTTGGTTTGCGTGCTGACTATTTGGCAATTGCCACATTACTAATTTCTGAAATTGTCATTGCAATAATCAAACATGAAGACTGGTTATCAAGAGGGGTCAAAAATGTAATTGGATTGGATAGACCCGTACCTTATGAAGTTAATCTTCAGACTACTGATTGGTTCATAAATTTAGTTGCAAAATTTAATTCAAGTAAATTAGAATTAATTTCCAATGTTGCAGATAAACAGGCTGCACTAAATCAGTTAGTTATCGAAGGATCTTCAGTCTTTGTAAAACTTTGCTACTCAGGATTATTTTTAATTGTAGTTATAGCTTTATTAATAGTTACTCAAAAAGCACTTTATTCTCCATGGGGAAGAATGATGCGAGCAATTAGAGATAATGAAGAAGCCGCAAATGCAATGGGAAAAAATGTTGTTAAACAACATTTATTAATATTTATTTTAGGTTCAGCAATTGTCGGAATAGCTGGAGCAATGTTAGTGACGCAAGATGGTTTGTTTACACCAGGTAGTTACAGGCCTATGAGATACACATTTCTTATTTGGGTCATGGTTATAGTTGGAGGGAGTGGTAATAATTTTGGAGCAATTTTAGGTGGATTTGCTGTATGGTTTTTATGGATTGAAGCTGCACCTATAGCATTATTTTTAATTAATCTTTTTACATCCGGTATGTCAGATACTCACGCACTAAAAATTCACTTAATTGAGAGTGTTCCATATTTTAGATATTTGATGATGGGTCTTGGATTGCTATTGATAATGAGATATCGCCCAAAAGGTATACTTCCAGAAAAAATAGAAATAAAGTAATTCTATTATGAAATATATTATATTAGGCGCTGCCATTGCCTGGACTATGTATATGGCTGACAAATATATGTTTTAGTAGTTAAAAACCTTTAACTATTAATTTTTATTAAACTTTAAAAAAAATAGATGACATTTTTAACTTATTTTGACTTTAGCTTATCTGAGTTTTTAGTAATTTTATTTATAGTATTTATTGCATCTATAATTAGAGGGTTTAATGGCTTTGGTTTTTCTGCAACATGTATTTCAGGATTTTCTTTTATACTGCCTGCAATTCAAATAGTTCCAATTATATTAATACTAGAAGTTTTTATTAGTATTTTTATGATTCCATATATATGGAATAAAATAGATTGGAATTTTGTTTTTAAACTTTTAATTGGAATAGCTATTGGGTCGCCAATTGGATTGTTTTTATTAAAATACTTATCTCCCGAAATTACTCATTTGTATGTGTGTTTGATAATTATTTTTTTTTCAATTTTATTGATGAAGGGATATGAAAATAAAAAAATTAATAACAACCGATCAAAAATCTTTACTGGTATTATTTCAGGAACTTTAAATGGATTAACAACACTGGGAGGAATGCCAGTAGCATTATTTCTTTTAGTGACCAGTATCCAGCCAGCTGTAATTAGAGGATCATTGGCTGCATTATTTTTTTTAACTGATATCTATGCTTTTATTTTAAGTTATTTTGGAGGAATTGTTGATATGACCACTATTTATCGAACTCTTCCTCTAATATTAGTTTTACCTGCAGGAGTGTTCATTGGTAACAAATTTTTTATTAAGAGTAAGGAAAAGTTTTATAGAAAGGTTGTCTTTTATTTCTTAATAATTATTTCAATTTTTGGTATTTTGAGAATTATAGGAAATATTTAATATTAAAAAAACCCCAATAATTTTCATTACTGGGGTTTTTAATTAGATAATAATTATCTTTGTTTTTTAGTTTTGAATTTTCCGCCTTTGATTTCTTGCTCTAAGAAAGAACCTTCAGCTTCACCAACATCAGTAAAAGTTACTCCAGTTGCGCCTTCGTAATTTATCTTTTTACCTTTAGCTAATAAATCCAATCCTTTTTTAAGCTCACCTGGGTAAATTTTAGTTCCAGGTTCATTAGCAACACCCATTACATTTTTTGCAATTGATGCTCTGTCAGCAGAATTACCTGCTTGCATTGCTAATACTATTAGCGCAGCTGCATCATAAGACTCACCAGTGTATGGACCAGAAGAGTCTATACCAGCAGCTTTTGCAACATCAGCAAATACTCCTGCACCTTTTCCAGTTGAACCCGGCATAGTACCAAAAGATTTTTTTAAACCTTTAGGGAATGCATCAACAAGTGATTGACCAATCATACCATCTGATAAAACAAACTTATCAAATGCTCCTGAGTCTAGAGCTGCTTGAATCATTCCTTTACCACCTTGGTCAAGATAACCAATTACAGCCATAGCATCACCACCAGCAGAAGCTAGTGTAGCAACTTCAGATGAGTAGTCAGCTTTACCATCTTCATGAGCAGTTACAGCTGTAACTTTAATACCATGAGCTTCAGCAGCAGCTTTATAAACATCAGCTAACCCTTTTCCGTAGTCATTATTAGTATAAGTTATAGCTACGCTTTTAACTTTTCTATCTTTAGTTACGTCAGCTAAGATTTGTCCACCTCTAGCATCAGAAGGAGCTGTTCTAAAAAAGAATCCTTTGTCATCTAAAGTTGTTAATCCTGGTGAAGTAGCTGAAGGTGAAATCATTACCACACCATTTGGTACAGCAACATTTGATGCAATTGCACCAGTTACACCTGAACAGTCAGCACCCATTATAGCTGCTACACCTTGTGAGATAACTCCTTCAGCTGCTGCAGTTGCTGCTGCTGAGTCAACACAAGTTGAGTCTGCTCTTACTACTTCAATTTTTTTTCCACCTAATAGTGAACCTGAGTCTGAAGCTTCTTTAAAAGCAAGCTCAGCAGATGCAGCCATAGCTGGTGTTAGAGATTCAATAGGACCAGTAAATCCTAAGATGATTCCCATCTTAATCGCGTGTCCGTCTGCCATTACATTAGTTCCAAAACTTGAAACAAACATAAATGCAGCAATAAATAGTTTTTTCATTATCTTCCTCTTTAATTGTTAACAATTTATAAAAAGCCAATTTAATTATGAATATTGTTAATATTCAATCACAAAATCATCTCATTTTTTGCATATAATAGACTGATGCAAGAACAATAGTCCCGCCAATTAAAGTTAATAGCGGAGGTATTTCACCAAAAATAAAAAAAGTTTGGATAATTCCAAAAATCGGAAATAAGGAATAAAAAGGCATTACTTGACCAACAGGGTAAAATTTATAAAGATAAAACATAGACATATGAGCCACCAAAGAAACTAAAACAGCACTATGAAGGATTAAAAGCCAAGTTGAAAAATTAATATTTTGAAAATGATAGATGCTGTTACCTTCAAAAATTATTGAAAAAATTAAAAGACTTAGACAGCCTGTTATTCCCATAAAGGTATTAGTCAACTTAACATCAAGGTCTTTTAAATATCTTGAAAAAACTTGAGCGAGAGCATAACAAAGAGCCATTATAGTAGTATAAAATAATGCCAAAATTTCTCCCTTAAGATTAGGATCATAACCAATTAAAAAGATTCCAACAAAAGCAAAAAAAACTAAACTCCATTTTTTATAGCTTATTTTTTCTCCTAAAAAAAATGAACTTATAAGAATTGCAAAGGGAATACTTAATTGTGCCCCAATAATTATTGGAGATACAATAGTTGCTTCTAGTAGAGCCAAGTTCATAAATAAAAATACTCCTGTTCCCATCGATAATGAAAACCCAAACAAGGGTATAAAATATTTTTTTTCAGGAATTTTAAATTTCCAAAAAGGAATTAGACAAATAAAAACAATTCCCATTCTAATTGAGGCCATCAACATTGGTGGTAGAGAGCTATTTAAAATTAATTTACCAACTGGATAAGCACTACCAAAGATTACCATTATTAATAAAACTAAAAAGTAATGTTTGGTAGTCAAATTTATCTAATTGAAAAAGGATCTAGCGAAGGTTCATCAGAAGTATAAAACCACGTAGTTTTAACTCTTGTGTAATCTTTAATGGAATCTATACCTGCTTCTTTTCCATAACCACTATCTTTCATTCCTCCAAAAGGAGCTGAGGGAGAAATTAATCTATAAGTATTTACAAAAGTTATTCCTGCTCTTATTGCTTTAGAAACCCTCATGCCTCGAGATAGATTACTGGTATAAACACCTGAAGATAACCCATATTGATTATCATTCATTTTATCAATTACTTCTTCTTCAGTATTAAATTTCATAACTGATAAAACAGGTCCAAATAACTCATTTTCTGCAACAGGTAAATTATGATTATTACATTCAATAATTGTTGGAGGAAAGTAATATCCTTTATTAGAAAAAGAGTCTCTTTTTCCGCCACATTTAATTTTTCCACCTTGGTCAATTGTATCTTTTATATTTTTTTCAATAGTTTCTAATTGTTTAAAACTACTTAATGGTCCCATTTCAGTTTCTGGATCCATGGGTGTTCCAATTTTAATTTTAGATGCTCGATTAGACAGTTTATTTAGAAACTCATCATAAATACCTTCTTGAATATATAATCTTGATCCAGCTATGCAGCTTTGACCACTTGCACCAAATATTCCAGCTACAATTCCATTAATTGCATTCTCTTGCTCAGCATCATCAAACACTGCTACTGGACTTTTTCCACCTAGTTCTAGACTTACCTCAGATAAATTGTCTGCAGAATTTCTAATGATATGCCTTGCTGTTTCAGGTCCACCTGTAAAAGCAATTTTTTCAACTAAATCATGTGTTGTTAGTGTTTTTCCACATGGATCACCAAAGCCAGTGATAACATTTACCACTCCTTTAGGGAGGCCAGTTTTTTCAATAAGTTTTGCAAATTCAAACATAACCGCTGGAGCAAGTTCTGAAGATTTAATCACTACAGTATTACCCATTGCTAGAGCAGGAGCCAACTTTGTTGCAGTTAAAAACATTTGTGAATTCCACGGAATGATTGCTGCTATTACACCAATTGGAATCCTGGTTGTTATAGCTTGAATGTTTGGCTTATCAATTGGAAGCACTGTTCCTTCAACTTTATCTGCAAGGCCTGCGTAATAATCATAATAGTCAGCAATATAAATTGCTTGTTTTTTAGTTTCTCTAATAATTTTACCTGTATCGATAGTTTCTATCTCACCTAGTATTTCAGCATTGTCTCTTAACTGCTGTCCAATCATCCTCAAAAATTTTGCTCTTTCTTTAGGAAGTAATTTTGGCCAATCTCCCTCAAATGCTTTTTGCGCAGCATTAACGGCGTTGTTTACATCTTTAGCACTTGCTTCAGGGACTACTGCCCAAGGCTCATTATTTTCTGGGTTTAAAGTTTCAAAAGTTTTTTTACTTTCAGAGTCAACCCACTCTCCATTAATGAACATTTTGTACTGTTTAAGCTTACTCATTTTTGTCTATAAAATTTTTAATTGTTAAATTTACATCATCTGCACATTCAATACCACAAAGATGTTTACCACCTTTGACAATCTTTAATTCACTATTCTCAATTATACCTTTTAACTCTTGTGACATTTCAATTGTAGAACCAATATCATGTTCTCCAGTCATTATTAAGGTTTTGGTTTGAATTTTTTCAAAGTCTTCATCATTTTTATGTTTAACAAATAACTCATAAACTTTTAAAAAATTAACCATATTATTTCCAGATAAAATTGAACTAATTTTTTCATAAGTATTAGGATTATTTTCTAAATATTTATCAGTAAACCATCTTTTCAATGCTTGTCTTGAGAGTTTTAATTCTTTTTTAGCTTGATTAAATCTTTCATTAACAATTTTTTGTTGTTGTTCTGAGCGTTTATATATTGAGCCTAAAAGGATCAGAGATTGAAGTCGATCATTATATTTGGTTGCAAAATTTCGAGCTATTAAAGAGCCAATTGAAAAACCAACTAAATGAATTTTTTCAATTTTTAGTTCATTTATTAATTCTATTAGTTGATCTGAAAAATCATCAAAACTTATATTTTGTTTTGTTAAAGATGATTTTCCATGACCTAGAATATCGTATGAAAGATTAGAGTAACCATTAAAAAAATCTAATTGAGGTTGCCAAATTTCGTAAGTTAAACCAACACCATGAACAAAAACTATTGGGATAGATTGTTCTTTTTTATTAAAGACATAGAATGTACCTGACGCAGTATTACCGGTTACCATTAAATACTACTTAGGCTCAATGCCCATTTCTTTCATATCTTGATATCTATCACCAGTTCTTGCGTGTGCCCTACCACTTGAGGCACCACCAATAGCTATAACAATTTCATCCTCAAAAGGAGCGTCATGAATTGTGAATTCATGTGTTAAATAATATGGCCTCAAACCTGAATCTGTTTTATGCATCATTGGAATAGAAATTTTTGATCCAGCGGGTCCTCTAGTATTGGTAAAACTTAAATAAGATGTACCACCAACTGCATCTCTAAATTTATTACCAAATCTTAATGTGTGTATAAAAGCTGAAGCATGTTCTATTTCTCCATTTAAACCAACCACTCCTGCTTTACCATACGCTAATATTTTTTTTGGAGATCCAATTTCTTTAATTAGTTCTGGGACCAATAAATCACCAAGCTTAGGTGCTAAATCTAAAATTGTAGGTCTTAAGTCTTCTACAAATCCTTGTCCGTGCCAAGGATTTTTAAAAACCGCAGCAACTGAAACTAATAAAACTGGTTCTTTAGCTTCTTTACCACCTTCAATAAAAGTTTTATCAACAAATTTTGTAAATTTTCTTAAATTAATATTCATAATTTTTCTATTTAGTTACTTGAGCTAACACTAACCAAGCATTTACCCCTTTGCTTGCAATATAATTTGATTTAAAGAATTCAATTATTTTCCAAGAATTCTTATCTTCTAATTCTTTGATCTTTTTGTCAAATCCATATTCTTCATAAATTCCAATATTGATTGTAAAACTAATTAATGATCCAGTTTTACAAATTCTTACCATTTCATCTAATGCTGGAGGGTTAAGATGGCCAAAAGTAAAAGTTCCAACACACGTTATTCCATCGTAAGTGTTATCATTAATAGCAACTTTCTTATTAAGATCGATTTTGAATAGATTTTGATAAATATTTTCTGGTACTAAATCTAACATTTTTTGAGAAAAATCTGCTCCATCTAAATTATTAAAACCATTTTTCTTGAGTTCAACACCCACCAAACCAGTTCCACAACCAGCATCTAAAATTTTTATATCTTGATTGGGAGCATGTTTTTTAAAAAGATCTACAGTTTCTTGAGGTCCAGAATATTTCCAATCAACCATGTCCTTGTCATATTTATTTTCAATAGTCCATTCATCATAATAATCTTCAACTTCTTTACCTGCTTTCAATTTATAAATTGGAATTTTATTACCAATATCTTTTTGGGACATTTATTTTTGCCTATGTTTAAAACTATCTCTTCTAAAACTATATAGCGCAGCAGGATCAACATCAATATCAACTACTGCAGGTTTATTGCATTTAATTGCAGCTCTTACAGCCTCATTTATTTCAATAATTTTTTTAACCTTAAAGCCTTTTGCACCATATAATTCAGCTACTTTATCAAATGATGGGCTAGTAATATCCGCACCTAAATATCTTTTTCCAAAAAAATCTTTTTGATATGCTTTTTCTGCTCCCCAACTTTGATTATTCATCACAATCGTTGTTGTATTAATTCCATATTCAACTGCTGTACTTAATTCAGATATAGTCATTCCAAAACCTCCATCACCCATTAAGCTAACAACTGTTTTTTTAGGTTTTGCAATTTTAACTCCGAGACCACAAGCAAATGAAAAACCAACCAATCCAAAATCTAAAGGTGTAAATAATGAAGGAGGATTATAATATTCAAGAGCATCTGTTGCTTGCAGACAAAGTGTTCCTGCGTCTAGAGTAATTGCTGTATCTTTTGGTAAAGCTTTTCTTAATTGTTTAAATAACCCTTTTGGTTGAATAGGAAAGTTTTTTCCAAGATTATCTTTATCTCTATTTAATAAAAAATCTTTTCTTTCTTTTAGATATGAGTTTGTCCAATTTCCTATTTCTAATTTAACTTTCTGTTTTTTAATTTCATTATATATCTGATTTATAGCTGTAGCTGCATCAGCATTAATTCCAACAGTTATTGGAAAATATTTACCAAGCATTTTTTTTTCAATTTCGATTTGTATAATCTTAGCTTTTTTATTTAGGTTATCGTATGAATAAAAAGTAGAGTTAAAACCTAATCTAGTCCCAATTGCTAAAATAACATCTGCTTCTTTAACAAGTCTTGATGCAACCGGGTTTCCACGAGGACCCATTTGACCAGCATTTAATTTATGGTTAAATGGAATAGCATCACCGTGACCTGCGGCTGTAACTATTGGTATGTTTAATAATTCAGCAAGTTTAATGACTTCTTTATATTTAGCTGTATATTTAATTCCTGCACCAGCAATGATAACAAGTTGCTTAGCTTGATTTATAATTTTGACTGCTTTTTTAATTTTTTCATTGTTACCTCTCATAGTGCTTTCACTCTCAAAAGAGGGTTTATTGGCGTCTATTTTATATGTATTTGTTTCTGCTAGAATATTTCTAGGTAGATTAACGCAAACCGGGCCTCTTCTAGGTTTCATAGCTAGACTAAATGCATCGCTAATAACATTGGGTATTATCTTTGAATTTTTTACTGTCCATGTTTTTTTAGTAATAGGTGTAAATAAAGATTGTTGATCAAGACCTTGAAAGGCATCTTCCATTTTATCTTTTGTTGAGTAAGATCCAGCTATAGCTACTACTGGTGAAAAAGCTGCTTTTGCTTGAGCAACTCCAGTTACTAGATTTGTTGCCCCAGGTCCGTTTTGTCCTGCAATGATTACCCCAGGTTTATTAGATGCCCTGGCGTACCCGTCTGCCATATGAGTGCCAGTTCTTTCATCTCTTACACCAATAAATTTTATCTTTTTTTCATGATAAAGGGCATCAAACATTTCCATTGTGGCTGAACCAATAAGCCCAAAAACATGTTCAACTTTTTCTTTTTTTAAAGATTGAACGGCAGCTTGGCCACCAGATATTTTTTTTCGTGATTTAATCACGAAACTTTTTTGACTTCAGTATCTATATCATCTTGAAAGTGAGGCATTACTTTTTCAGTAAAAAGCTTAATACTTTTCATACAGTCTTCATGTTTTACCCCAGGAAAGTTTGACCAAACTTGTAAATTTTGTAATTTTAATTCAGATTTTAATTCATGAATTTTATCAGCTACGTATTCAGGAGTCCCAAACAACATATTTCTTTTATGAAGAAATTCATAATTTAATAAATCTAATTTTCCTTTTGTTTCAGGAAGTTCTTCACCTGGATCCATATGATTTCCCAGACCTCGCCAATGACATACCCATCTCATATAATTTACCATATGTTCACCAGCTTTTTCTTTAGCTTCTTCCATGGTGTCGGCTACAAACATATCTCTTACTAGTGAAATTCCTTCACCCATTGGAACGTTTCTTTTTTCAGCTTCAGATTTTGCATTTTTGAAAGCTTCAAATTTTATTTTTAATGCTTTAACAGTTGGTATCCACATGATGATGTTTAAACCCTGTTGTGCTGCCCACTCAATCGATCTTATACCATCTACAACTTGATGAATTGGTGGATAGGGTTTTTGATACGGTTGTGGCAGAACACTAATTTTTTTCATTACATTAGTTTTCATGTCCATAAATTCTTCACTTGGTTTACTCATATCATGTTGCCATACATAATCAGGTGATGGATAAGTATAAAATTCTCCTTTGTGATCAAAGAATTTTTCTTTCCAAGCTTTTTTTAAAATAGTTAATGTTTCATCAAATAATCTAAAGTTTTTAGCCTGATCTTTCATATCTGCTTCGATATTTAAGTTAACAGCTTCTCTTCCATAAATTCCTCTACCAATACCAACCTCAACTCTTCCTTTAGATAGTTGATCTAAAAGAGCGACATCTTCAGCCATTTGTATGGGGTTATGAAAAGTAATTACATTGCATGCTTGACCAATTCTAATTTGATTTGTTCTTGCAGCAGCATCAACACCCATCATCAATGGGTTAGTGCAAGACTCCATTCCTTCGTGATTAAAATGATGCTCGGTATACCAAATTGAATTCCATTTATTTTGATCACAATATTCTGTGATCTCTCGAGTTTCATCTAATAGTTCGTGATAAGGCTTGTGTGTCCAGTTAGTAGTATTACAAAAATATCCAAATTTCATGCTTCCTCCTTTAAACTTTCTAATTTAAAAAAAGACGATCGATCCCGCTTTCGTATTGGATTTAACGATGAGTTATGTATCGCTTTATATAATTAGATTAACACTTTTTTAATCTACTGGATATCTAAAAAAGATTCTTTTTATGTGTCCAAGGTCCAATTTTAGTTTTAGGTAAAAACTTTTCTAGGTCTAATAGGACATTTTCTGCTAATTTTCTGTAAGTAGTTAATTTACCTCCATAAATACTAAGAAGGGGTAATTTTTTTATTATATTTAAGTCAAAAATATAATCTCTTGTAACTTTGGATGCTTGATTGAAATCCTCTATCAAAGGTCTTATTCCAGAATAAGAGTCAACTATATCTTTTGTGCTAATTTGTTTTTCTAAATAATTATTTACTGAATGAATTAAATATTGAATTTCTTTTTTTGAAATTCCTTTGTTTTCAGGTGATTTAACTTCAACCTCTGTAGTCCCAATTAGTGAAAATTTTTTTTTATAGGGGATTACAAATATTATTCTCTTATCAGTATTTTGAAATGTAAATGCAATATCTTTCTTATATAATTTTTTAGTTATAATGTGACTTCCTTTAACTAATCTAATTTTATTTTTTGATTTTATTTTTATATTTTTTTTTAAAGTTTCATTTATCCATGGACCAGATGCATTAATTAAAATTTTTGATTTTATTCTCTCCCCCTTTTGAAGATGAATAACCCATTCATTACCATCAATTTCAGCTTTTTTAACTTTATTATATTCTAATACTTTAGCTTTATATTTTTTTGCAGACTTTATATTTAATTTGGTTAATTTTTTATCATCAATTTGAACATCAAAATATTGGAAACCAGTTTTAAATTTTTTTTTAAGAATGTTTGGTAATTTTTTTGAAATATCTAATGTGTTTGACTTTGGTATAATTGTTTTGCCACCTAAATTATCATAAAGAAATAAACCCATTTTAATTAACCATGCCGGTCTAATTTTATCAACATATGGGATGATAAAAGGAATAGGTTTTGAAATTGGTCTTGCAATTTTATAAATCGTTTCTCTTTCTTTTAAAGACTCTCTTACCAGTTTAAATTCATAATTTTCCAAATATCGAAGACCACCATGAATTAATTTAGTAGACCATGAGGATGTTGCGCCACCTATTTCACCTTTGTCAGCGAGACAAACAGATAAACCTCTGCCTGCAGCATCTCTAGCTAAACCAGCGCCGTTTATACCACCACCTATAATGAATAAATCGAATACTTTTGACATTACAATTATAGATTGTTTATAAAACGTAATTAAAAATTTTCAATAACTTAAATTATTTTAGCGCTGGTACTCAATAAATTTTTTTAACGATTGATTTAAAAATTTTTCATAAATTTGACTTTTAGACGAGAATTTTTTTAAATTTAAAAAAGATCTATTCATTTTAAAATCATATGAAGGTTCAAAGAAAAAAGGAACAGAAAGTCTTTTACTTTTGTTCCATAAAACTCGGTGATTAGTTGCTTTAAATTTCCCTCCAGATAAGAATTCAAGAGCTCTACCAGTATTAACTATTAATGCATTTTTATTGAATGGCACATCATACCACTTTTTGCTATTTCTATTTTGTACTTGAAGACCTCCTTTTTTGTCTTGATATAAGACAGTAAATATTCCGCTATCAACATGTGTTTCACAACCAAGAGCAACTCCATCTTGTTTTGAAATTTCTACTGGTTTTGACTGATTGGGATAATAGTTAAACCTTAAAGTGCTTAATGTTTTTAGTCTTGAAAAAGCTTTTGAAGAAATATCAGGGTTTTTTCTGTTGAGTTTGATGATGCTTTTAAACAAAGTCTCACTCAAATCATAAACATTATCAAAGTAATTATTTAAGATATTAATAGCATTTTTATTGAAGCATTTATTTAAATTTAGGTATTCAATGTATTGGCTTCTGATTTTTGAAGCATATGATTTGTTAATCCTTAAATCTCCAATATCTAAACCTTCTTTTCCATTCACATTATTAGGAAAGTATCCTCTATAAATATTTTTATTTTTTTTGTTCCATTTTTTTGGTGCTAATTTATTTTTATTTTCATTTGAAGAGTTAAAAAATTTATTACCAATTTTACAAATATTATTTATTTTTTCTTTATTTATACCATGACCAACAATTTGAAAAAAACCAACATTAACACATGCCTTTTCAATTTTTCTTATTGTATTTTTTGAAGCCAAAGTATTAAAATCTGACTTTAATAAAGATGAAATATTAATCGTTGGAATATAGTTTCTCATTATCTATTAGGAGTATCAGTTACAATCATTTGATCTTTAACTTTTTCTCTAAAATAAATATATATTCCAGCTCCTATTATTATTGAAACACCAATAAAAGTTCTTATTGTTGGAATATTATTAAAGAGAAGAAACCCTGTTAAAATTGACCAGATTATTAGAGAATATTCATAAAGCGAAATAACAGAAGGGGACGCTATGCTGTATGCGTTGAAGACAAAATAAAATGCAAAAGCTCCAATACATCCCATTGCCACAATAAATGGCCAAGCATAAGATGGGTTTGTGAACCATTCCCTAAAAATAAATTGAAAGGTAGGATCATTAAAATTATCAATTTGTCCATTACCTGTGAAAATATAAAATAAAATACTAATTAAAAGTGCCCCAAAATATAAATGTATCATTTGAGTGTAAACATTGTCTTTATCAGAGGTAATTTTAGTAATAGTCATGGATATCGCGTAACATAATGCACATGCAACAGGAGCTAATTTCATATAATCAAAATTATTAAAATCAGGATTTAAAACAATATATACCCCTACAAAACCAATAAAAATTGCAGACCATCTTCTAATTCCAACTTTCTCTTTTAAAATAAATGTTGCTAATATTGAAACAAAGAATGGACTTGAGAAAAACAAAGCATTTGCCATAGCAAGTGACATATAAGTAAGCGAAATATAGAAAAAGCTAAAACCAAAAAAGAAACAAATAACTCTTATAATTGTTAAAAAAGGATAGTGAGTTTTTAAATTTATTTTTTGTTTTGAAAATTTTAAGTACCCAACCAACAAAATTAATGCAACAAACGTTCTTCCAAAATATAATTCGTACAAGGCTGCATCTTCATATATAAATTTGATCAAGGCATCCTGAATGGAAAACAATGCCATTCCTATTAAAATAAACAGGATTCCTTTAGAATTGCTTTGTGCAGATGTCATGAATTGAGAATAAAATTAGACGCTCTTTCTGCAATCATTAATGTAGGCGCATTAAGATTTCCACTTGTGATCTCAGGCATCACAGATGCATCGACCACTCTAATATTTTCTAAACCATGTACTTTAAGCTTTTCATCTACCACCGCCATATCATCCATACCCATTTTAAGGGTGCAAGATGGGTGGTAAGCTGTTTCAGCTTTTGATCTTATATATTCTTCAAACAGTTCATCAGTTTGAACGTGTTCCCCAGGTCCAGTTTCTTTTCCTGCAAAAGGTTTTAATGAATTTTGACCTAAAATTTTTCTTGCTACATGAATACATTCTATTGTCTGTCTTAGATCATCTTCATGCTCTAAATAATTAAATTGAATTTTCGGGTAATCATAAGGATCAGAACTGTTTAATGTAATGTGGCCTCTACTTTTTGGATGATTGGGACTTGCATGCAATTGATAACCATGACGATCAGGATCAACTAAACCATGATCAATTACAAAAGCTGGAAAAAAATGAAATTGTATATTTGGATATTCTCTTTCAGGAGATGATTTACAAAAACCACCAGCCTCTAAAAAAGAAGTAGAGCAGGGACCAGTTCTAGATAAAAACCACTGAATACCAATTCTCATCATATTTAATTTATTCACATAAGAATACAAAGTGTCCGAAGTTTTACATTCTTGCTGAACATATGTCTCCAAGTGGTCTTGTAAGTTCCTTCCAACACCATCAAGATTATGAACCACTTCTATCCCTTTACCTTTCAGATGTTCACTTGGACCAACTCCTGAAAGCATTAATAACTGGGGAGAATTTATTGCACCACCACTTAGGATTACTTCTTTGTTTGCATAAATCTTTTCTACTTTATTTTTAATTTTAACCTCAATACCGATTGCTTTTTTTCCATCAAAAATTATCTTTTCAACAAAAGCTTCTGTAAAAACTTTTAAATTCTTTCTTTTTTTAGCTGGGTTTAAATAATATTTTGAAACACTTGCTCTTTCACCTTTGTGAATAGTTACATCGTACATTCCAAAACCTTCTTGATCTTCGCCGTTCATATCATTGTTAATTTTGTATCCAGCTTCTCCAGCTGAGTTGATAAACGCTTTAAATAAAGGATTTTTGTTTTTAGATTGATTAACTGGCAAAATTCCATTTCCGCCACGATATTCATTTTCACCTTCTGACCAAGTTTCAATTTTTTTAAAGAAAGGTAAAACTTTTTCATAAGACCAGTCTTTTAATCCAAATGATGCCCATCTCTGATAGTCATTAGGATTTCCTCTAACATAAACCATTCCATTATGAGCAGAGCAACCGCCAATCATTTTACCTCTTGGGCAAAATAGATTTCTGTTATGTAGATGGGGTTCTGGTTCAGAATAATATTTATAATTATATTTTGGATCATGCATCGTATATAAAATAGCAAGAGGCATGTTTACCTTCCAAATATCACTTGGTTTTCCAGCTTCAAAAATAGCAACATTATTTTGACTATTTTCAGATAATCGATTTGCAAGCACACAACCTGCTGAACCTGCACCTATAATTAAATAATCAAATTTCATATTAATTTTGACGTTAGCAAGTTTTGATAGTCATGAATAGATTTCATTTTAATATCAATTTTTTTAGCAGCTTCATCAAATTTTCTAAGAAGTATTGATGATTTGAAGTATTCTTGAGCTTCAAATTTGATACATTCTTTATCATTAAGTATACCGCCCTGTAATCTCAAGCTTGTCTTTGAAGCTTCCGATAATAAGTCAAAGTATTTTTTATCTTTAGCAAGATATCTTTTTGCAAGAACATGATATTTTATTGGCTCGGTAATTTCTTTTTTAAATATTTTTTTTAAATATTCATAACCAATATCTTCATGTTTACCGTCTAAATTTTCTTTTACTAATTCATCAGGGTTTTCTAAAATAAAATGACCATAATCATGTAATAAACAAGAGCATATCAAGTCATCATCGCACTTTGCTTTTTCTGCAAGCATTGCAGTTTGTATCATATGTTCTGACATAGTGACTTGTTCACCTATGTAGAGAGATTTATTATTTATAAAATTTGAAATTATTTTATCAATTATTTGCATTAAATTTATTGAGGATGGTCACCTTCAATTGCAATACGATCCATTATTCGCTCATACCCTAACCCTCGACCAGGAAAGAAATCTGCAATAGCATAATGAATAACACTTCTATTGTCCCAGATAGCAACGGCATTTTCAGTCCAATTAAATCTACAAGTTAAATCCAATCTTGCTTGGTGTTCAAATATTTCTTTTAAAATTTGATCACTTTCTTCTTTATCAAGACCAATAATTTGTTTTGTATAGGTCCAATTAACATATAAGATTTTTTTTCCAGTTTCTGGATGAGTTCTAACAATTGGATGTTCATTTGAATAAGAGTCGTAATTTCTTTTTTCATTTCCTTCCATATATTTATAGTTATCAATGAAAAATTCTGCCCCAAGAGAGCTGTGAATTGCTTTTTTATTTTTTATTTTTTCTTGAATTTTAGGATCTAAGGTTTCCCATGCTAATTCCATATTAGAAAAACAAGTATCACCACCAACTGGAGGTATTTTAATCGATTTTAGTATTACAGCTTTTGTAGGCTTTGAATTATAGCTGACATCACTATGCCAATTTTCTCCCCATTGGTTTTTTTCTTCTTTTCCTTTTATAATTCTTACTATTTCAGGATAATTATCCAATCCTTTGACATAAGCATGAGTTTCCAAAGGTCCAAATTTTTCAGCAAGTGCAATTTGTTGTTCCTTAGTGATAGGCTGATCTCTAAAAAAAATTACCTTATGTTCTAAAAGTAAATCATTAACTTTTTTGAAATTTTCATCAGATACATCTGTTAAATCAATTCCTTTAATTTCAGCACCTAATGCTCCAGATAATAATTTAATTTCCATTATTTTTTTAATTTTCCCGTAATTACTAAATCATTATTTTTAAAATTTGATTTATTTAGATTAATAAAATCATCCATTAATTTAACTTTTTCTTGCTCAAACTCTGCAACTTTTCTTTGATTTAAATCTATATATAAAGAAAGCATTTCAAGTGTAGCAGCGAGTTTTTTTGAAGATTTTTCAATCATTTCCATTTTGAAGTGCAGTCTTTTTTTATCATGATCTAAAAATATAAGATTAATTTCAACTTCATCACCTTCTTTTACTTCATTATTATAAGTTGTATGTGTTTCAACAACCATGGTGCTCATGTTTGTTGTTTTTGCAGATTGTTCACCCATTTTAAATTTTTCTAAAATGATTTCCCAAATTTGATCAAACACCAAAACATAGTAAGCCATATTCATATGGTTATTATAATCAGTCCATTCTTTTTTAATAATTTGATTTGCTATGTGTATAGACATTTAATTTTTATATTCTGGTTCTTCTTTATCTAAAATTACTTTTATTTGATCAAGATGCAACTTTGCTAAATCAATTGGATAATTTGCAGTTTCTTGAGCAGTTTTTTCTGCCACTTCATCACTTACAATATTTAGTTCTTTATTAGTAGATAAAGCAGTTAAATAAGTCTCCGCTGCTTTTTCAAAATAATATAAATAATTAAAACCCTCAGCGATTGTTTCACCAGTTGTTATAATTCCATGATTAGCTAATAACATATGCTGTTTGTTTCCTAGTGAATTAGCCATTTTAATTGACTCTTCTTCAAATCCTAATCCACCAAATTCATTAAAAACAGAAACTCTATTATAAAATATCATTGTATTTTGATCTATTGGCTTCATGACAGGATCTTTTAAAGTTGATAGAGCTGTTGCATATTTTGAATGAACGTGAAAAATGCATTTTGCGTGTGGAACTTTTTGATGAATTGTACCATGAATATTGATTGCAGTAGGATCAATTAAGTCTGGTTTATTTTTTAAATCATTGATGTTTTCTTTTGTGACTAAAATTAAATCACTAGCCTTTATTTGGCTAAAGTGTATTCCAGCTTTATTTACATAAAAGTCTGTTGATGAACCAGGGACACAGGCACTAAAGTGATTTGCAACACCTTCATGCATATTTAATCTTGCAGTCCATCTAAAAGTTGCTGCTAAATCTTTCTGTAATTCTGTTATTTCCATTTTTACCAAATTAAACTATATTTAAATTATAAATTATGAGCAATAAGGTTTTTATATCATGTGCAGTGACAGGATCAGGTGATACTGCTAGCAAGCATCCAGATTTACCAAAAACTCCAGAACAAATTGCAACCGCTTCAATTGAAGCTGCTAAAGCAGGGGCTGCGATAGCACATATTCATGTTAGAGAAGAAGATGGTACTCCTAGTCGAAGATTGGAACTCTACAAAGAAGTTGTTGATAGAGTCCGTTCAAGTGACACAGATGTAATTATAAATTTAACCACTGGAATGGGGGGTGATCTTGATATTGGACAAGGGGACAATCCTTTAGATTTTGGTCCAATGACAGACATGGCAAACGTTATGGAAAGAATTGCAAATGCTGAGCAGTTTCTTCCAGAGATTTGTACACTTGATGCCGGAACTTTAAATTTTGGTGATGGCTCAACAATTACAGTGAATACTCCAAATGATTTAAGAAAAGCTGCAAAAAAATTAAAAGAAATCAACGTTAAACCAGAAATAGAAGCTTTTGATTTAGGAAATATGTGGTTTGGAGCCCAGCTATATAAAGAAGGATTATTAAGTGATCCGCCAATGTTTCAAATGTGTTTAGGAATACCTTGGGGTGCGCCAGCTACTACTTTAGCAATGCAGGCAATGAAAGACATTATGCCAAAAGAAGGTGTGTGGTCTGGCTTTGCAATTTCTAAAAATGAAATGCCATTTGTTGCTCAAACAGTTTTAATGGGAGGAAACCCAAGAGTTGGATTAGAGGATAATTTATATTTATCAAAAGGTAAGCTTGCTACTAATGCTCAATTAGTTGAAAAAGCTATAAGAATTATTGATGAGATTGGTTACACACCAATGACACCTGATGAAACGAGAGAAAAGTTAAAACTTGTTAAACACAAGTAATGTCTCAAATTAAAAAGATAGCAGTTATTGGAACTGGAGTAATTGGTGCAGGATGGATTATTCGTTGTTTAGCCCACAACAAAATTGTTCATGCTTACGATAAAGATATTAAATTAAAGAAAAGTTTAATTAATGAGATTAAAAGAACTTGGCCATATGTAAAAAAACTTTTTAATAAAAAAACTCTCAATCTTAAAAATTTCAAATATTTTACCTCAATTGAAGATGCTCTCAAAGATGCAGATTTTATTCAAGAATGCGCAAGTGAAAATTATGCTTTAAAAACTAAGTTGATGAGCACTATTGGAAAATATGCAAAACCGAATGCAATAATTTCATCAAGCTCATCAGGATTATTACCAACAAGAATTTATTCTAAATGTAAAAACCCTGAAAGAGCAATGATCGGACATCCATTTAATCCAGTTTATTTATTACCTGCTGTTGAAATTGTACCTGGAAAAAAAACATCAAAAAAATATTTAGCAATAGCTAAAAAATTTTATAATTCAATTTCAATGAACCCAATAATGGTCAAACATGAGTTGCCTGGTTATTTATCAGATAGATTGCAAGAGGCTTTATGGAGAGAGGGCTTACATATTATCAACGAAGGTCATGCAACTACAGAAGAATTAGATAGAGCAATTGAAGATGGACCAGGTTTAAGATGGTCTTTGATGGGAACCTTTTTAACTTTTCATTTAGCTGGAGGAAAAGCAGGAATGAGACATATGTTAGAACAATTTGGACCTGCTTTAAAACTTCCGTGGACTAAATTAAAAGCCCCAACTTTATCTAATAAGTTAATTGATAGACTGGTTCAGGGGACTAAAAAACAATCTAAAGGAAAATCTGTTAGTAAAATTTCAAATATTAGAGATGAATATTTAGTTGAGCTTCAAAAGTTGAGAAAAAGATACGAAAAAAAATTAAGATAAATTAATCATTTCTCTCTGTATGGCCATCAACGGAGATTACTTGACCAGAAACTTTACTAGAGTCGTCTGAGATTAGAAAAGAACACATCTTTCCAATATCTTCTTCCAAGATCCATTGTTTCATTGAACTCATTGAAACAAAATCTTTCTCAATAACTTTAGTTGAAACTTTAGTAAATTTTGCCTTATCTCTTATAACTCTTTTCATTCTATCTCCCTTAATTGTTCCAGGACATACTGCATTAACTCTAATGTTAAATTTACCAAGCTCCATGGCCAATGTTTTTGTAACACCAATAATTGCCCATTTACTTGCCGCATAAGGTGATCGAAGTGGAAAACCAAGTATTCCAGCAGTGGATGAAATATTAATAATTGACCCATTTTTAGATTTTTTAAGTAACGGGATAGCTTTTTTTGTAAAATAGAAGTGACTATTTACATCTACTTGAATAGTTCTTTCCCAATCTTTAGATTTTAATTTTTCAAGTGAGCCTGTGGGTCCTGCAATACCCACATTATTAATTAGAGCATCTATTTTTTTAGTTTTTTTTTTTACTTTTTCAAAAAAATCTGAAACCTGATTTTCATTTGATGCATCACAAAGGTATGCAAACAATCTTTTATTTTTTAATGGGTGTTTATTTAATTTATGAAGTGATTTGTTATCTATATCGCAAAGATAGACAATTGCGCCTCTTGAAAGACAAATTTTGACTGTTGCCAAACCAATTCCTGATGCACCTGCTGATATAATAATTTTTTTATTTTTTAATGATTGGTTAATCATTAATTATGATTTTGTTAATGAGGACTGTAATTCTTTATTAGTGATATAGCCTTTGGTGTTTCCATTTTTATCAACTACCTCACAATTAGCGTTGGTACAAACTATTTGTGGTAAAAATTCTTCTATAAACTGGTCTTCATTAACTCTAACTAGATTTGATTTATCGATACCATTAGTCTCGTTAATATCTGTCATGATGATTTTTGCTTTAATAACTTTCGCTCTATTAACATCTTTAACAAAGGCTTTTACATAATCATCTGCAGGTTTCATGATAATATCAACAGGTGTTCCAACTTGAACTAATTTCCCTGCATTTAAAATTCCAATGTGGTCGCCTAATCTTAATGACTCATCAAGATCGTGAGTAATAAATACAATTGTTTTTTTTAATTCTGATTGAAGATCAATCAATTGTTTTTGCATGTCACTTCTAATAAGTGGATCTAATGCACTAAACGCTTCATCCATTAACATAATATCTGAATTAGTAGCTAAGGCTCTAGCTAGACCAACACGTTGCTGCATCCCTCCAGATAATTGATTAGGAAACTGGTTTTCAAAACCATTAAGTCCAACTGCTTCAATTTTTTCCATAGCAACCTTATCTCTTTCTTCTTCAGATTTTCCCTGCATCTCTAAACCATAACCAACATTTTGCATTACGGTTTTATGTGGAAACAAACCAAATCTTTGAAAGACCATACTCATTTTATGTCTTCTAAAATCTATTAATTGTTCAGGATTAAAACTCATAACATTCTCACCATCAATTAGAATTTCTCCAGCTGTTGGATCGATCAATCTATTTAAATGTCTTATTAGTGTAGATTTTCCTGAACCTGATAACCCCATACAAACAAAAGTTTCTCCTTCTTCAATATTTAAAGAAACATTATCTAGACCAACTGTGTGGCCAGTTTGTTCAAGAACTTCATCTTTTGTAGATCCATTTTGAACCATACCCATTACTGAATCTGGATCATTACCAAAAATTTTATAAATATTATTTATTTCTATTTTTGACATTATTTTTTAACCTTTTTAGCTGGAGCATTTCTCTCCTGAAGAGTTTCACCATAAGATTGAGTAATTCTATCCAACACAATTGCTAATAATACAATTGCAATACCAGCTTCAGCAGCACGACCTACGTTTAATTGTTGAAGACCTAAAAGAACCTCATCACCCAAACCTCTTGTCCCGATCATTGAAGCAATAACAACCATTGATAAAGCCATCATTGTACATTGGTTAATTCCTTGCATAATATTTGGAAGTGCTAATGGGATTTGAACTCCCCACAATTTTTGTTTTTTGCTAGCACCAAAAGCATCAGCTGCTTCTGTTACTTCACTGTCTACCAATCTAATTCCTAAATCTGTTAATCTAACCAAAGGTGGTACAGCATATATAAAAGTTGCAATAATTGCGGGCACAGCACCTAAACCAAATAACATAATTCCTGGTATTAAATACACAAAAGCGGGAATGGTCTGCATTAGATCAAGTATAGGAAGAATTTTTTCTCTTACTCTATTTGCTCTAGACATCCAAATTCCAATTGGAACACCTATTATAAGACATAAGAAAATACTGATTAACATTATAGATGTTGTTTCAATTGCTTTGTCCCAGAATCTTGGATGCAAAAATCCTATAAAAAATGTACAGAAGCCAACAGCAACAGTTGTTTTAATCTTTTTCCCACTAGCAAAATAGGCAAGTATTACAACACCTATAATTACTAGAGGCCAGGGGGCTTGAACTA
Source organism: Candidatus Pelagibacter sp. (assembly GCA_028227525.1). The sequence goes on from JAOJAE010000003.1 coordinate 61,097, forward strand.
AAAAATTTTTAAGCCCCATTAACATAGCAAGTAGAACATTATTTATTGCTTCAAAAATAAAACCAAAGTTTTCATTTAAAGCTTTGAACCATTTGTTGATCCAGGGCATTAATGGTAAGTCTAACCACTTAGGCCAATTACTTAGCCATGAAAAATCATTTAATAATTCGCCAACAGACTCTGGTTTTCTTTTAGATGAGCTGTAGCTAGTAACTAATAACCATACAAAAATACCTAACAGACTTAAGTTAAATAAATTTTTTTTATTTTTAAACATATATGATTATAACTAATAGAAAGAGCCCAAGTTAAGGGCTCTTTCAAATTATTTTATCAGATTATAAAGCAGCTGTAACTTTTGAAGCTACATCCGCAGGTACCCAACTTTTCCACATTGCTTGAGTTTTTAAGAACTCTTTAGCAGTTAACTCCATATCACCATCAGACTCGTCTTCGTAGAAGGCTAACATTTTGTTAACTACTGCTGTAGGAATAGTATACTTTTCTAAGAAAGCTGTTTCTGCTGGATTAGCTTTTGCCCAATCAGTTAAAACAGACTTTGTTAAAGCCATATCTCTATATTCACATGCACAAGATTTAGTGTATGCATCTGGACCATCTGCTTTGATTTTTTCAACAACTGCAGACATATTATTCCAACAATCAGAATCAAACTTAGGTTCTGTTAATCTAACAAGATCAACTTTGCCCATTAAACCAGTAGGTGCCCAGTAGTAAGTAAAGATAGGTTTTTTCTTAGCAAATGCACCAGCGATAGCAGCATCTAATGCGCCACCAGAACCTGGGTCAAAGTTTGTATAGAAAGCATCTAGACCATACTCTTTTTGTTTTACTAAGTTTACTGTGTAACAAGTCCAACCTGAAATACAGCTAGTCATTCTACCTTTAGAAGGATTTTCTGGATCTTTAAATAGCGCAGCTATTTTAGGATCTTTCATATCCATTACTGACTTAAGATTGTATTTATCAGCTGTAGCTTTATCTACGTAGAAAGCTTGTTGAGAGTCTGGAGTGTTCACACCAATATTTTTGATCGTACCAGCTTTTTCGTGAGGCTCGTAGTTTGCAATAATATTGTCGTACCAAACTTCAGTGATTACATCTAACTGCTTATCGTAGTGAGCAGCCATGATTGGAGTTGTACTTCCTTTAGTTACTGAAACTTCACATCCATACCCTTTTTCAAGAATAAAAGATGCAATAGCAGTATGAATATTTGCACTACTCCAGTCAAAATCTCCCAGTCTAGCTTTACAATCACCAGCGTTAGCACTAGTTGCTAATAATGACGATACAAAGAAAGCTGAAAGAACTAATTTTTTCAAAAACTTCATTTAATTATCTCCTTAGGTTAAGTTTTATTATCAAGATTTAATAATGAATGAAGATAAAACACAAGAGCTGAATCCTATTTACAACTATAAATTGAATTGAATTTTTAATCATAATATATAATGATTAATCATGAGCTCAATTTCAAAATTAGAGAAAAATTCTAATTATTTAAAAGTTGTTTGGGATGATGGTGAGGAAAGCAAGTTTAACTATTTATGGTTAAGAGATAATTGTCCATCTGCACACGATAAAGACTCTCGTCATAGAATGTTTAATATTTTGAACATTTCTACAGATATTAGACCAAAAACTTATAATGTTAATAATAATGGAAGCTTAGAAATTGAGTGGAGCGAAGGGGATCACAAAAGCTCATATGATCCTTCATGGCTAAGAGAAAATTGTTACACGATAAAAAATAAAACTAAATATGTTTCACCATACAAACTTTGGGATAATTCATTACAGAATAATTTAAAATCAATCGAAATAGATTATGATGAAATAATTAATTCAGAAGATGGATTAATTAAATGGTTAGAGCTTTTACATTATACAGGAATAGCAATTGTCAAAAATGCACCAGTTGAAAAAAATTCAGCTTTTAAAGTTCTAAATAGAATAAGTCATACTAGAGAAACTTTTTTTAAAACTCCATTTGAAGTAATCAATATTCCAAAACCAAATAATTCAGCTTATACAGCTCATGCATTAAGAAATCATATGGATCTTCCTTGGTTTGAAAATCCTCCAGGATATCAATTTTTACATTGTTTAATTAATTCTGCAAAAGGTGGAGATTCTTCTGCGGTTGATGCTTTTGCTGTTGCAGATTACTTAAGAAAAAATGAAAAGGAAATTTTTGATACTTTAGTTTCAGTTCCATTAAAATTTAAAGATAAAGATTATACTCAAGAGGCACACAGAAGCTTTCATTCTCCCGCTATAACTTTAACTAAAGATGGGGATTATAATGATATTAGATTTAGTGTTGCTACCATGGACACATTAGATTGCAATCCAGATATAATGGAAAAAGTTTATAAAGCTCATCATCGATTTGGAAATTTATTACATGATGAAAAATATCAAATCAATTTTAGGCTAGAACCAGGTGATATATTCTCATTTAACAATAGGAGACTTCTTCATGGTAGAACTGAATTTGATCCAAATTCAGGTCATAGACATCTACAGGGTTATTATATGGACCGAGATGAAATCATTGGAAGACTGAAATACTTAAAACAAATTTAAACCTGAAGTAGAAAATTTTTTTATTTTATCAAATATCATCTTAAAAAAATTAATTTATTTGTAACAATACTTTAATATTTTTTATATGTTTCATTTATAAATTTATAATTTAATTAACGGAGAGAAATAATGAAAAAGATATTAAGTATTTTAACAATACTATTTACATTCTCTTTTACATCACACAGTTACTCAAAAACTGAAATTCACTGGTGGTATGGAAACAGTGGTTTTCTAGGTGATGTAATTATAGAAATTGCAAATAGATTTAACGCTTCTCAAAATGATTACACTGTCATTCCGACAGGTAAAGGAAGTTATGAGGATAACATGGCTGCAACAATTGCGGCTTTTAGAGCTGGAGATCAACCGCACTATTCGCAAGTTTATGATGCTGGAGCTGCAATAATGGTAGCACAAGTAAAAAATGGTGTTGTGATCGGTTTTGAAGAGATGGCTGAGAAATATGGAATTAAAGTAGACGCAGATAACTACATTCCAGGAATTAAAAATTTCTATGCTGACTCTGATGGAAAAATGATTGGTGTTCCTTTTAATAGTTCAACTTGTTTGATGTATGCAAACATGGACATATTAAAAAAAGTAGGAATTGAATCAGTTCCAAAAACTTATGAAGAATTTGAGGCTATGGCTCCAAAAATTAAAGCTGCTGGATACATTCCTTTAGTTCAAAGTCACTTTCCTTGGATTTGGACAGAAAATTTCTTTTCAAGACATAACTTGTTAATGACTGATGGAAACAATGGCTACGATGCTGTTCCAACAAAAACTTTATTTGCTGAAACAGATGCATTCGTAATGCACTGGAAAAAAGTTAAAGAATGGTATGAAAGTGGTTTATATGGTTACAAAGGAAGAGCATGGGGAGATAACCAAGCTCCTTTTATAGCTGGTGAAGCTGCTTTCTGGTTTGGTTCTGCTGCATCATTTGGTGGTATGAAAGGTGTTGTACCTAACTTCTCAGTAAATCATATTCCTTATTGGGATTCTGTTACTAAAGGGAAAGAGTACCCAACATTTATTGGTGGTGCTGCTAACTGGATCTTAAATGGTCATACAGAAGAAGAATATAAAGGACTTGCTAAATTCATTGAATTTATGAGTTCTCCAGAAATGGATCTATATTACCATAACATGACTGGTTATTCTGCAGTGACTAAAGGTGGTATAGAGTTAGCTGAGACTATTAACTTTTATAGAACTTCTCCTTACCATAAAGCTGTTGGTGAACAATTAAGCTTAGAAGGTTCGACTATTCCTGGTGGATATAGAGCTGGTAACTGGCCACAAATTCGTGAAGTAATTTATGAAAATGTTGAGCCAATGTTAAATGGTAAGATCTCTATTGAAAAAGGTCTACAGAACATGGACAAGGGTGCAGCGAAATTGTTAAAACAATTTGCTAAAACTCTTTAAAAAATAATATTAATGAGGAGGATATTAAAGTATCCTCCTCATTTTTATATGTATGAAAAAAGTTCAATTTAAATCTAATTATTCTCAATATCTTTTCTTAGCACCTCAGCTAGGAATTTTATTAATATTTTTATATTGGCCAATCATACAAACTTTTAGAGATGCATTTACTATTCAAGATGCATTTGGAATCAGTACCCAGTTTGCAGGTATTGATAATTTTTTATTTATTTTTGATGACCCGGCCTATCTAACAGCTTTTAAGTTTACTATTATTTATAGCTTTGTTATCACACTTATAACAGGGGCTATTGGATTGTTGCTTGCTGTTCAAGCCAATAAAGTAATTCATGGTAAAAGTGCTTACAAAACACTTTTAATTTGGCCTTATGCAATTGCGCCAGCTGTAGTGGGCGTTATGGCAAATTATTTTTTTAGTGAAAGATTTGGACTGCTTTATCATTTGTTCAATGATATGTGGGGTTTTAACTGGTATGAAAATGTCTATGATGCTTATATTTACGTAATTGTAGCTGGTTCTTGGAAACAAATTAGTGCTAATTTTATTTTTTTCTTAGCCGGTCTTCAAGCTATCCAAGTATCTGTAATTGAAGCATCCATGATTGATTGTAAAAGTAGTTTTAGAAGATTTTGGACAATTACATTTCCTTTGTTGATGCCCACTACATTTTTTTTAATTATAATTAATATCACTTACGCTTTTTTTGATACATTTGGAATTATTGATACCACAACAATAGGAGCTCCATCTGGGGAAACTAGAACTTTAGTTTATAAAGCTTACATGGATGGATTTAGGGGACTAGATTTAGGAAGTGCTGGTGCTCAATCAATAATGATGATGTTAATTGTTTTGTTTATTACGATTTTTCAATTTAGATATATTGAAGGAAAGATACATTACAATTAATGACTAGATTATTCACATCAAACTTATCACATATAATTTTATTCATCGGAATATCAATTATGGTAATTCCTGTATGGATGATTTTTGCTAGTTCAACCCACACAAGTTTATTTATTAATACACATGGACTTCAGTTTTTTTTAGGCGACAGCTTTCAAGAAAATTACTTAAGGGTTTTGTTGTATAAAGGAGGTTTCTTTAAAGAAATAACTGCTTTAAAAATGTTTCTTAATAGCTTTGTAATGGCAACAGGAGTAGCCTTGTTATCAGTTGTTACCTCTCTCATGGCCGCATACGCTTTAGTGTATTATAGAACTAAATATGCAACATTTTTATTCTGGTTAATTTTTATTACTATTTTGGTCCCTCTAGAGTTAAGAATTTTTCCCACTTATTCAGTTATGGCTAAACTTAATCTGGTAAATTCTTATTTTGGATTAATTGTTCCTATTTCAGCTTCAGCTATAGCAACTTTATTTTTTAGACAATTTTATAGAACAGTTCCAGATGAATTGCTTGAGTCAGCAAAATTAGATGGTGCAAGTACATGGAGATTTTTTATTGATTTTTTAGTTCCATTATCAAGAACAATGATTGTTGCTATGTTTATTTTTATGTTTGTCTTTGGTTATAATCAATATCTGTGGCCGCTATTAGTTACATCTTCAGAACAGTATTGGACAGTAGTTATGGGATTAAAAATGATGTCAGGATCAATCGTACATCGTTTTGCTTTTGTAATTATGTCTATGATTCCACCAATTTTAATTATAATTATTTTACAAAAACATTTTATTAAGGGAGTGTTTCAAGATAAATGAAAATTAAACCACTTCAAATTTCAGCTCACATTATTCTGTTACTAGGTGTGTTGTTGATGGTTGTTCCAATTTGGATATCTTTTGCTAGCTCGACTCACGATACAGTAACCATATTAACAGAAGGTATGAAATTTAATATTGGTGAGCATTTTTCTAGAAACTACAATGAAGTTTTAAATGAAAAAGGTGGATGGTCAGAGGAAGTTACTGCAGCAAAAATGTTCATTAATAGTTTTATAATGGCATTAGGAATAGCGACCCTTAAAGTAACTATTTCAGCAATGTCAGCGTATGCTCTAGTTTATTATAGATTTAAATTAGCTGTACCTATTTTTTGGTTAATTTTTATTACTTTGCTCGTACCTTTGGAGGTAAGAATTTTTCCAACATATAAAATTGTATCAGATTTAGGTTTAACAAATTCTTATACTGGTTTAATTCTTCCATTAGTTGCATCTGCAACAGCAACCTTTTTCTTTAGACAATTTTACAGAACTATCCCAGATGAGTTACTCGAGTCTGCAAAGCTTGATGGCGCAAATAGTTGGAGATTTTTCGTAGATTTCTTAGTTCCATTGTCCAAAACTATGATTGCAGCAATGTTTATATTTATGTTTGTTTATGGATATAGCCAATATTTATGGCCATTAATCATGACGACTAGTGAAAAATATTGGACAGTTGTAATGGGAATGAAGATTATATTTACAGAGAGCTATGAAGGAGTTGCTCTTCCAAGAACAGCAGAAAGATTTGCATATATTATTTTATCAATGATACCTCCAGTTTTAGTGGTAGTAATTTTGCAAAAATGGTTCATAAAAGGATTAATTCAAACAGAAAAATAAATGAGCTTTTTAGATTTAAAAAATGTAACTAAAATTTATCCTAATGGAACTAAAGCAGTCCATGAAACTTCGTTAAGTATTGAAGAAGGAGAGTTTATGGTTTTTGTTGGTCCAAGTGGATGTGGTAAATCTACTTTATTAAGAATGGTAGCCGGTTTAGAAGATATTACAGAGGGAGAAATTACTCTCGATGGAAATTTGATAAACGAAGTTGATCCATCTGAAAGAGATATCGCAATGGTATTTCAAAATTACGCTCTATACCCACACATGAATGTTTACAATAATTTAGCTTATGGACTAAAGAACAGAGGGATAGATAAAAAAGATATTGAACAAAAAGTTAATGAAGCAGCAAAACTTTTACAAATTTCAGATTATTTGGAAAGAAAACCATCAATGCTATCAGGTGGACAAAGACAAAGAGTTGCGATGGGAAGAGCTATTGTAAGAAATCCAAAAATATTTTTATTTGATGAGCCTTTGTCAAACCTTGATGCAAAATTAAGAATTCAAATGAGACTTGAGATCAAAAAACTTCAACAAAAAGTAGGGGTAACAAGTATATTTGTTACACATGATCAAACTGAAGCCATGACGCTTGCTGACAAGTTAGCTGTAATTAATAATGGAGTAATAGAGCAACTTGCAACTCCAATTGAAATTTATAATAACCCAAAATCTTTATTTGTTGCTGGATTTATAGGATCTCCCCAAATGAATTTTATCGATGGTAAATTAAAAAGCAACACATTGTCTGCTGAAGGTTTTGAAATTAAAAATGTAAAAAGTGATTTCAATGGCGACATAACACTTGGGATAAGACCTGAGCATTTATCCCAATCAGATAATGGTTTAATAAATTTAAATGTAGACTTAGTAGAACAGTTGGGTTCAGATAATCTTGTCTATGGTCAATTAAAAGATAAAAAAGATTTCTGCTATAGATGTCCAGGAAATCTAACAATCAAAAAAGGTGATAAGCTTAATCTTAATATTGATAACGAAAACTATTTTATTTTTGACAAAAGTAGCGGTAAACGAGTTAATTAAATTTGATTTTATCTAAACCAAACCATATTAAAATTTATGGTCACCGAGGAGCCAGAGGGGATCTTCCAGAAAATACTTTAGAGAGTTTTAAATATTTGTTTGATAACGCTATTAATGCTTACGAAACAGATATTCTAATTTCAAAAGATCTTATACCTGTAATTACTCATGATTTTCGATTGGATCCTAGTCTTACTAAAGATAAGGAAGGAAATTGGATAAAGGATGAAAATATTAAAATTTTTGACCTAACATATGATGAAATTTCAAAGTTTGATGTTGGCTCACTTAACAAGTTAACACGATATGGAAGAAGATTTGTTAATCAAAGAAGTTTAGAAAATCAAAAAATTCCAAAACTTTCAGAGTTACTTGAATTATCTTCAAAAAATGTATTACAAAATTTATTAATAAATTTAGAGATTAAATCTACACCAGATGAAAAAAACCTTACTCCTAATCCTAAAGATTTGACTCAAATAGTTTTAAATGAAATTAATAATTCAAATTTAAAGGACAAAATTATAATTTCTTCTTTTGATTGGAGAATTTTAAGAGAGGTTAAAAAACAAAGTCCTGAAATTCCCAGAGCTTATTTAACCTTTCAACAAGAGGAAGGAATGAAGATTAAAAAAACAATTTATAGCAAGTCTCCTTGGATAGACCATATTCCTCTCACAATCGTTTATGATCTTCCTAAAATTATAAAAGAACTAGGTGGAAGTGCCTGGCACCCTTATTACAAAGACATAAATAAAAAAGCTGTAAAAGATGCGCACGATAATAATCTGCCAGTAAATGTTTGGACGGTTAATGATGAGGATGATATGTTAAAAATGATTGAATATGGTGTTGATGGCATCATGACAGATTATCCTTTGAGACTAAAAAACCTTTGTGAGAAAAGAAGCATAAACTGGTTCTAATTTAATTTTAATGGACATTAATATTGTTAACAATGAGAAAAAATTTTTAGCAGGTGAGCTTGAGGGGTATACTTTAAAAGGTGCGGACAATAAATTTGATGACAAAGGAAAAGCATTATTATGGCCAGGATGTACAATTATTTGTCAAATTCCACTTCATTCTGATTTATCAAACGAGATAACAAATTTTCAAAAAAAATTAAAATATTTTAATCCAAAAGAAATTTATTCTTATTTGCCTCCATCCAGTTTTCACATGACACTATTTGATTGCTGCAATGTAAACACAAGAAATACCAAATATTGGCCAGAAGGTATTGATAAAAACCTGGATTACCAGGTAGTGGCTACTGAATTAAATAAAAGAATTAAGAACTATATTTTTCCAGAAAAATTGAATCTTAAGCTAAAAATGTTTTTTGGCGGTTACAGTATTGTCTTAGAACCATATTCTGAAGAAGATGCAAAAATTTTAAGAAATTGTAGAGACGAACTAAGTAGTCTTTTAAAAATTAAATTTGAAAATCATCAAAGATACACTTTCCATATTACATTAGCATATATTTTAAGAGAACTTAAAGAAGATGAAATCAAAAAATTATTGGAATTCAACAAAAATTTATTACAAGAGTTTGATAAAGAATTTCCTAAAATTATTTTAAATAAACCTGAAATGTCTACATTTGAAAATATGCTAGAATTTAAAAGTGTTATTCAGAAATTTTAGTAAATGCACAAACTTTATTTCCATCAAGATCCCGAACATAACAATAATAATCACCTGATCTAATCCCAGGCGCTCCTTCATCTTTTCCACCCAGTTTTATTCCAGTATTATAAAAACTATTAACTAATTCTTTTGAATTTACCAAAAAAGATATTTGGGTTCCATTTCCAAAAGTTGCCTTTTCTTTGTTGACCGGATTAGTTATGTAGAATTCAACTTCATTTGGCTTTTCTTTTGGTGCATAGCCAGCGTATTTTTCATTTGTAACTACTCTTTGTAATGCAATTGTGTTAAGTAGCGAGTCATAAAATTTAGTAGCTTTATCAAGATTGTTAGTGCCAACCATAACAAAGCCAATCATAAATTATTTCCAGCCAGTAACTGTTTTTACCTCAAGATACTCTTCAAGACCCCATACTCCACCTTCACGACCATTTCCAGATTGTTTATACCCTCCAAATGGAGTTCCTGCATCAGCAGCATTACCATTGATATAAACACATCCTGATCTTAATTTTTGAGCAACACGGTGAGCTTTTACTTTATCTTCGGTTTGTAAATAGTTTCCTAAACCATAAGATGTATCATTAACAATATTTATTGCCTCTTCTTCTGTATCAAATGGAATAATTGATAATACTGGACCAAAAATCTCTTCTTTAGCTATTCTCATTTCATTTGTTACGTTTGTAAATATTGTTGGTTTAATAAAATAACCTTTGTTTAATCCATTAGGTAGCTCAGGCCCTCCAGCTGCTAATGTTGCTCCTTCAGAAATTCCACTTTCAATTAAACTTATAATTTTATCATATTGTGTTTTTGAAATTACAGGACCAATGTGATCTCCCTTTTTTGAAGCTTGATCCACTTGAATTTTATTTGCCTCATCAACTGCATCGCTTACTGCTCTTTCATAAATAGATTTTTCTACCAACATTCTTGTTGGAGCATCACAAGACTGACCAGAATTACTCATTACATTTCGAATACCATCTCTTACCGCATCTTTATAACTATCAGCAAAAACAATATTTCCACCTTTGCCTCCAAGCTCAAGACACACTCTTTTAATAGTATCAGCTGCATTTTTTGAAATTAATCTTCCAGCTCTTGTTGAGCCTGTAAAAGAAACCATATCAATGTCATGATGACTTGAAATTTGTGATCCAACTCCAACTCCATCTCCATTGACTAAATTAAATACTCCTTTTGGAAAGCCTACTTCATCAATCATTTCAGCAAATAACATGCCTGAAATAGGGGCTATTTCAGATGGTTTTAAAATCATAGTGCAACCTGTAGCAAAAGCGGGCACAACTTTAAGAGCTATTTGATTAATAGGCCAGTTCCATGGTGTGATTAGTCCACAAACACCTATTGGTTCGTAATAAATATGGTTATTAGATTTTTCATCAAAGTGCTCATCAAACTTAAATTCTTTTAATCTTAAAATAAAATCTTCCAAGTGAGCTTGACCTGATGCTGTTTGAACATCAGTTGCCCAATCCATAGGAGCTCCCATCTCTAAGGAAATAGCTTCCGCCATTTCTGAAAATCTTTTTTTATAAATTGAGAGTAATTTTTCTAAATAATCTATACGTTCCTCTTTAGAGGTTTCTTTCCAGGTCTCAAATGCAGTTTTAGCAGCTTTAACTGCTAAATCAGTATCTTCTTTTGATCCTAAAGAAATAACTGCAAACGGATCTTCTGTACAAGGGTCGATAACATTACAATTATTTTCTTTATATGGATTTACCCATTCACCATTGATATAAAATTTTTTTTTATCTAACATTTATTTTAACTTATCATAATTATTATATTTCATATCCTTTTTCTTTGGGCTCATTATCAGTAAGCTCTTCTGGAAATCCACTTGCTCTAAAATTTATATTATTTAAATCTTCCATTCTTTTAACAATCATTGATGACCAAGCTCTTGATCCATATTTTTTTTTACCATCTTTAAAAATCTCAACAACCTTTGGCGAAATTTCTAATGGGGCTCCTAATTTTTTTGCTAAATCATCAAACAAGCCTGTATCTTTTAATACTAAATCCATTGTAAAATTTATATTATAAGAACCATTTAATATAACCTGGCTTTCTGTTTCGTGAACGAAAGAGTTTCCAGATGATACTGCAATTCCTTTGTAAGCTTTAGCAAGATCTAAATTTGATTTTTTTGCAACTGTCCATGCTTCACCAAGAGCAACTAAATGAACTGATGCTAAATAATTAGTTATAACTTTTAAAACTGTGGCACTACCTAGATCACCTGTATGTAATATTTTTCTACCCATAACTGTTAATGCAGGTAAAATTTTATCAAAAGCTTCTCTTGCTCCACCAACAAAAATTGCAATATTACCTGTTGCAGCTCTATGACATCCTCCGCTTACAGGCCCATCCAATGGAATAGCTTTTTTATCAATTATTTTTTTTCCAATTCTTTTTATTTCAGCTTCGTCCGTTGTACTCATCTCTAACCAAATTTTATTTTCAGATAATCCATTGATTACTCCATCATCAGCCTCCATAACTTCTGCACAAATTTTAGGAGAGGGCAAGCAGGTAATAATTAAATCAACTTGTTCGGCAAGTTCTTTTGCTGAATTTGTAACTTTAGCTCCTTTATCTTTAAATGATTTAGTAAGATTTTCATCTAGGTCTCTAACTGTTAAATTAAAGTTATTTCTCAATAAACTTCCTGCTAGTTTGCCACCAACATTACCCAATCCAATAAAACCAACCTTCATTAATATCTCCTTAATTTTGATGAATATTCAGAGACTAATGTTATATTTGTTTTTGAAATTATGCACTCTGTAAAAATTGAACCGAAATATTCAAATCTATCAAACCCAAGAGTTGGATTAATCGCATTAGCAACAGATTTTAGAATAGAGAAAGATTTTATAAGTGTCATCAAAGATCAGAATATAGATTTTTTTGTTAACAGAATTCATTGTTATTTTCCGCTAACAAGTGAAAATTTAATCAAAATGTCAGGCACAGTAACTGAAATATCAGAAGATATTTTGCCTAATGAAAAGTTAGATTGTGTAGTTTACGGATGTACTTCAGGAACTATTGCTGCAGGTTATGAAAATATTAAAAAGAAAGTTAATATAGCAAAACCTGAAGCAGAGGTTACCACACCAAGCACTGCAGCAATCAATGCCTTAAAAAAAATGAAAATTAAAAAGATTGCAATCTTTACTCCTTATTCAAAAGCTTTAAATGATGAAGTAATTGATTATTTTAAAAGTGAAAATTTTGAAATTTCTTCAAACGCTTATTTTGATATCTTAAATGATTTAGATATTGGTAAAGTGGATGAAGATTACTTATATGAAACATTATCAAAAATGGATTTAGGAGATGCAGATGCTCTTTTTATATCTTGTACAGCATTACCTGCTTTATCAATTATAGAGAAACTTGAAAAAAAATTAAATAAAGTTGTACTATCAAGCAACCAAGTTTTAATATGGGATACATTACAATCAATTGGAAAAAAAGATTCAATAGAAGGTTTTGGTAAATTATTTAAAAATTAAAGATATGGATTTTACAAAAGAAGAATATCAACGAAGACTTAAAAAGGTTCAAAAAATGATGCAAGAAAAAGGCATCGAACTATTAATTTCTCATGACACGAATAATTTAAATTATTTAACTGGTTATGATGCTTGGTCTTTTTATTATGCACAATGCGCAATTGTTCATGTAAATGCAGATGAGCCATTGTGTTTTGTAAGAGCACAAGACTCAGGTGGAGCTTATATTAAAACTTACTTGAAAGATGAAAATATAATTGTTTATGACGAAGGTTATATTCATACATGGCCAAAACACCCTTATGATTATCTAGTTCAAGTAATTAAAGAGAGAAAATGGGATAAGCTTTCTGTTGGTGTGGAAATGGATGCTCATTATTATACAGCTTTTTGTCATGAAAAAATTAAACAAGGCTTACCCAACGCTAAAATTGTAGACAGCGATAGACTTGTTAATTGGGCAAGATTAGTTAAATCAGATGCTGAAATTGGATTTATGAAATCTGCAGCATTAATTTCCGAAAAAGGAATGAAAACTGCAATAGAGGTTATTAATCCTGGTGTTAGGCAGTGTGATGCGGTTGGAGAAATTCAAAAATCATTATTTTATGGAACAGAAGAGTTTGGGGGAGAGTATTCAAGTATTGCCACTTTACTTCCAACAGGAAAAGGAACTTCAGCTTCACATTTAACAGCTACTCAAGATAAATTTGTAGAAGGTGAGGCAACTATTATTGAGCTGTCAGGAGTTTACAAAAGATACCATGCGCCAATGGCTAGAACGGTATTATTAGGTAAACCTGATCAGTTAAAAATTGATACAATGAAAAAAACCATTGAAGCATTGGAAATGGGTATTAGTGCAGTAAAACCTGGTAATACTGCAGACGATGTAGCACAAGCCTTTTGGAAAATATTGGATAAATACGGTATCGATAAAAAATCAAGAACGGGATACTCAATAGGAATTGGTTATCCACCTGATTGGGGAGAGCATACTCTTAATATATATAAAGGAGACATGACTGTCCTAGAACCTAATGTGTGTTTTCATATGATTGCAGTAATGCAATTCGGTGATTGGGGAGTTGAAGCATCAGAAGCTATTAGAGTTACAGAAACTGGAAGTGAGTTATTTTGTAATATGAGTAAAGAATTACATATAAAATAAATTACTTGATTATCAATCTAACAAATGTTTTAAAGTACTATGCCTAATGATCACTTTGTAAGATTCGAAAATGTAGATAAAAGTTACGACGGCAAACAACTTGTAGTTAAAGGCTTAGATCTAGACATTGCTGAAGGAGAGTTTGTTACAATGCTTGGACCCTCTGGTTCAGGTAAAACTACATGCTTGATGATGTTAGCTGGATTTGAAACTCCAACTAATGGACAAATTTATTTAGACAATAAAGTAATCTCAGATATCCCTCCTCATAAAAGAGGAATTGGAATGGTGTTTCAAAACTATGCTTTGTTTCCTCATATGACCGTATATGAAAACTTAGCTTTTCCATTAAGAGTTAGAAAAATTCCAAAAGATGAAGCAGATAAAAAAGTTGATAAGGCATTATCAATGGTATCTCTTCAAGGTTTTGAAGCTAGAATGCCAATGCAATTATCTGGTGGCCAACAACAAAGAGTTGCTGTTGCAAGATCATTGGTATTTGATCCACAATTAGTTTTAATGGATGAACCCTTAGGGGCATTAGATAAAAATTTAAGAGAAAGTATGCAGTATGAAATAAAACATATTCATGAAAGTATTGGTGTAACAGTTGTTTACGTTACTCACGATCAAACAGAGGCATTAACGATGTCTAATAGAATTGCAGTATTCAATGACGGAAAAGTTCAGCAGCTTTCAAGTCCAGATGAATTATATGAAAGACCAGTAAACTCATTTGTTGCAGAATTTATTGGAGAAAATAATACTTTTGCAGGTGAGGTATCTGATGTTTCGGGTGACAAATGTAAAGTAAAATTAAATTCAGGAGATGAAATTTTAGCAAACCCAATTGTTGCAAAAGCTAAAGGTGACAAAACTACAATATCTCTTAGACCTGAAAGAGCTTTAATCGACTCAGAGACCAAGATGGATAATAATCACAAAGGTAAAATTGAAGAAGTGATTTATCATGGAGATCATACAAGATTAAGAGTAAATTTATTAGGAAACGATCAATTTATTCTTAAAGTTCCAAATAGCTCAAGTAGAATGGATATTAAAGTAGGTAGAGAAGTTAATATTGGTTGGAATAGTGTTGATTGTAGAGCTCTAGATCCAAAATAATCATTTATAATCATTTATAATTATTTACATAACAGATTAGTCAATTTAACCATAATCAACTGTTGACTAAGCTAATCTATATTGTTTTAATTTAACTTTATAAAAACTAAACGTTAACGTTAAATAGGAGAATAAATGAAAAAATTAAGTAAATTATTACTTGCTCTTTCTTTTGTACTTTCTGTAACAACTTCAGCATTTGCAGTTACTGTAGTGTCTTGGGGTGGAGCTTACACAGAGTCACAAAAATTGGGTTACGGTGATCCTACAGCAGCAAAACTTGGAATACCTGTTAATTGGGTAGACTACACTGGTGGATTATCAGAAATTAAAGCTCAAAAAGAAGCTGGAAAAATAACTTGGGACATCATCGATGTGTACGCAAAAGATACAATCATTGGATGTGACGAAGGTATTTTCCATGAATTCGATTTTGATAAAGATTTTGCACCTGCTCCAGATGGAACACCTGCAAGTCAAGACTTCTTTACAGGCATGCCTTCAAAATGTGCAGTTGGAAACATTCTGTACTCTTGGAACTATGCTTACAATGATGCAACAATTGGTGATAAAAAACCAAGCACATTGAAAGACTTTTTTAATACTAGCAAGTTCCCTGGTAAAAGAGCTATTTACAAAGGTGCAATGTCTAACTTAGAAATTGCTATCACTGCGGACGGTGTAAACCCTGGTAAAGGTTCTGACTTAACTTACAGAAAACTTGAAGCAGATGGCGGTATTGATAGAGCTATGAACAAGCTTAAAGCACTTTGTACAGATCCAAATGGTGGATGTGTATTCTGGAATGCTGGAGCTCAACCACCAGAACTACTAGCTAATGGTGAAGTAGTAATGGCAACTGGTTGGAATGGTAGATTCTTCAATGCACAAATGGAAGGAACTCCACTTGTACAAGTATGGGATGGACAAATTCTTGACTATGAATACTTTGCATTAGTTAAAGATGGCCCAGGTTATGCTGATGGTTCAGCTATGAAAGTACTTAGAGAAATGACAAGCACTGAAATGCTAGCAGGAAGTGCTAAGTACATCGCATACGCACCTTGGAGAAAATCTTCAATTGCTATTATGGAAGCAGGAGAGCCTTGGTTTAAAGATGGCAAGACTAACATGGTACCACATATGCCAACAGCTCCGGCTAACACTAAAAAATACATCCTAATGAACCCTGATTTCTGGGCAGATAACCAAGATGAAATCGGTGAGAAGTGGGAAGCTATGAAAGCTGGACTATAATTTAGTTTTATAGAATAGTTTTTTATACTATATTGAAAGGGCAGTTATTTATAACTGCCCTTTTTTATTATGAGCAAAAAACAAATATTATCATCTGACGGTATACCCTTAGAGGAAAGCCTTAAAAAAGCTGAGAGAAAAAATAAGTTAAAAGCTGTTTTATTAGTTGCTCCATTATTTTTATTTATTTTAATTATTTACATTTTTCCAATTGGCGACATGTTATTTAGAAGTGTTGATGACCGTATGATCACTAAAATGCTTCCAAATACATTCAAAGCAATAGAAAAATGGGATGGAAAAGATTTACCAGAAGAGCCAGTTTACAAAGGACTGTATGATGATTTAACTTATTTGAAGAAAAATAAAACTTACGGAAAGATTATAGCAAGATTAAACTATGAAAAAGGTGGCTTTAGTAGCTTAATAAAAAAAACAGTTAGAAAAATTGATAAATTCGAAGAAGGAAATTATAAAGAACAGTTTATCAAAGTTCATAAAAGATGGGGTCAAAGTGAATATTTGATAGCTTTGAAAAATACAGCTCCTAATTGGTCATACGCTAAATATTTAAAAGGAATTGATAGAAAATTTGATCAAGATAGAAATATAATCCAAGTACCAGAAGATAGAAGAATACACAAAACTTTATGGCTAAGAACATTAAATGTTGCCTTTTGGGTCACCATATTCTGCTTTATTCTTGCTTATCCAATTTCTCATTTGTTAGCTACTTTACCAATGAAATACAGTAACTTATTAATGATTTGTGTGTTACTTCCTTTCTGGACCTCACTACTGGTTAGAACTTCTAGTTGGATGGTTTTACTTCAACAACAGGGACCCATAAATGATTTAATTGTTTGGATTGGTTTAGCCGCCGATGATAACAGGCCTGAATTAATGTATAATGTGATAGGGACTTTTGTTGCAATGACACAAATATTATTACCTTTTATGGTTTTACCTCTTTATAGTGTTATGAAAACTATATCACCTAGCTTGATGAGAGCTGGAAAATCATTAGGAGGAACGCCACTTATATCTTTTGTAAAGATTTATTTTCCATTAACAATCCCAGGAATTGGTGCTGGATGTCTATTAGTATTTATTTTAGCCATAGGATATTACATTACTCCTGCTTTAGTTGGTGGCGCAAGTGGATCTCTAATTAGTAATACAATTGCTTATCATATGAAAAGTTCGCTAGATTGGGCTTTTGCTTCTGCTCTTGGAACGATGCTATTAGTAGGAGTTTTAGCAATTTACTGGGTTTACAACAAACTTGTTGGAATAGATAATATCAAATTAGGATAATAATTATGGCTTTACCAAATCACACACCTCTAAATTATAGAATTTGGCATTACACGTATTTAACTTTTTGTGGTTTGGTTTTTTTCTTTTTAATAGCTCCATTATTTGTAATTTTACCACTTTCTTTTAATGCTGAGCAGTACATTCACTTTTCAGCAAAGATGTTAGCGTTAGACCCAGAAGGTTTTTCTTTAAGATGGTATGAGGACATGATTTATGGAACAAAAAATCCTTGGGGTTTAGCTACTAAAAATAGTTTAATTATTGCTTTCTTTGCAACTATTGGATCAACTATTCTTGGAACTGTTGCCGCTTTAGGTTTAAGTAGCAGACATATGCCTTATAAAGCTGCATTCATGGCATTATTAATTTCACCAATGATTGTTCCGTTAATTATTTCAGGTACAGCAATATTTTTCTTTATGGCTAAAGTTGGTTTAGCAGCAACTCACACAGGAATTATATTATCTCATATAATTTTAGGAACTCCATTTGTGGTAATCACAGTTACTGCAACATTAACAGGTTTTGATCACAGTGTGACAAGAGCAGCTGCGAGTTTAGGAAGCAATCCAGTAAATACATTTATGAAAATAACATTACCGTTAATTATGCCTGGTGTAATTTCTGGAGCATTATTTGCTTTTGTAACTTCATTTGATGAAGTTGTAGTTGTTTTATTTTTAGCTGGATTAGAAAATACTACAATTCCAATTCAGATGTGGGTTGGTTTAAGAGAGCAATTAAGTCCAACTATTATGGCTGTTGCAACTTGTTTAATTATAATGTCTACTCTGATTTTAGTTAGTGCTGAACTTTTAAGAAGAAGATCTGAAAGGCTTAGAGGAATAAATAGATAACTAATTTGTTGACTCTATAATCGTCGCAATACCCATACCATAACCAATACATTGAGTAGCTAAAGCATATTTCTTATTTTCTCTAACTAATAGTTCTGCAGCTTTTCCAGTAATTCTAGCTCCTGTTGCACCAAGTGGATGTCCTAAAGATATTGCTCCTCCATCAGGGTTTATTTTCTTGATATCAATTTCTAAATCTTTGATACAAGCTAATGATTGAGATGCAAAAGCTTCATTAAGCTCTATAATATCAATATCTTTAATTGATAAGTTTGCTCTTTTTAAAGCTTTTCTAGTTGCACCAATAGGTCCTAACCCCATATAATCTGGATCACACCCTTCAACAGCAGTAGAAACAATCCTTCCTAAAATTTCTAAATTATTATCTTTAGCATACTGTTCTTCACACACTAAAACTGTTGCTGCTCCATCTGTTAGCGGAGATGAAGTGGCTGCAGTAACTGTTCCATTTTCATCAAAAATAACTTTTAAACTATCTAAAATTTCGTGATTAGAGTTAGCTCTTATACCGCCATCAATATCACAATCATTTATTTTTGTAATTTCGTTTTTAAATTTTCCTTGAACTTGTGCTTCATGAGCTTTTTGATGACTTAAAATTGCAAACTCTTGTTGAGCTCTTCTGTCAATAGAATATCTTTTAGCTACATTTTCTGCAGTAGTGCCCATTGTAAAATAAAGATGAGGATTGTCAGTATTTGACTTAGGATAAGGCAATGGGTTAAAACCAGTAGTTACTCTAGTCATACTTTCTACACCTCCACAAATAAAAGCTTTACCTGCTCCCATTGAAATTTTTCCAGCAGCAATATGAATAGCTTCCATTGAAGATCCACACCATCTATTAACAGTTGTTCCAGCTGTTTTTACATTCATTTCACTTAAAAAAGTTACAATCTTACCTATGTTAAATCCTTGTTCTCCTTCTGGAAAAGCACAACCAATAATTACATCTTCTATGTCATTTTTGTTTATTTTTGTTTTTGAAATAAGATTTTTAATGACTTCTGATAATAATTCATCAGGCTTAACATTAATTAAAGCACCTTTTTTAGCAATAGTGAAAGGTGATCTTGAGTAACCTGCTATGACTGTTTTAAACATTGTTAATTAATATATATATTTATTTTATTATTGGTAGAGAGATTATATTAATAATTGTCTTTAATAAATTTTGTTATACTGTTCACAACTTATGGATATCAAAAAAGTTGTAGTTATTGGTTCAGGTACTATGGGTAGCGGAATTGCAGCTCATTTGTGTAATGCGAATGTGCCTGTTACATTATTAGATCTTACAACTGAAATTTCTGAAAAGGCAAGAGATAGGATATTTAAGTCAAAACCTCCACTATTGTTAGACAAATCACAAATTGAGAATATTAAAGTAGGTAATATCAATGATAATTTTGATGTTGTTAAGGAAGCAGATTGGGTGGTCGAAGCAGTTGTTGAGAGAATTGATATTAAACATAATATTTATGAGAAAATTTTCAAAAATAGAAAAGAAGGTGCAATTGTTTCATCAAACACATCATCTATTCCAATTAAAGTTTTATCTGAGAAATTAACTGCCGAAGAAAAAAAAGATTTTTGTATTACTCACTTTTTTAATCCAGTTAGATACATGGGATTATTAGAGATTGTTAAAAATGAAAATAATGATTTAGCTAAAATCAATTCTCTAAAAAAATTTTGTGAAGTAGAGCTAGGAAAAGGAGCAATAGTTTGCAATGATACCCCAGGATTCTTAGGCAATAGAATAGGTGTTTTTGCAATGCAAGTTGCAATGACTGAGGCCTTTAAAATGAAATTAAGTATTGAG
The DNA here is from genome assembly GCA_028227525.1 of Candidatus Pelagibacter sp. Next base: position 81,592 of record JAOJAE010000003.1, read on the forward strand.
GAAGCAGACGCAATTTTTGGAAGACCAATGGGTATACCAAAAACAGGAGTTTTTGGTCTTTATGACTTAATTGGAATTGACCTAATGGCCGATGTTTTAAAAAGTTTTATCAAAGAACTATCGGAAAAAGATCCTTTTCAAGAAGTTGCTAAAGAAATTCCTCTTGTCAAAAAATTAATTGAGACAGGATATACTGGTCGAAAAGGTAAAGGTGGCTTTTATCGAATGAATAAAACTGGTGCAACCAAGATTATGGAGGCAATTGATCTTGAAACAGGTGATTATTCTGCAAGTCAGAAAATTAATATTGGTTCAGATAAAGTCGATTTAAAATCTTTGATTTCAAGAGATGATAAATATGGTGAGTACGCGTGGTCTGTTATTTCAAAAATTATAAAGTATTCATCTTCATTAGTTCCTGGAATTACTAAAAATTTTAATGACATTGATGAAGCTATGAGACTTGGTTTTAATTGGGCTAAAGGCCCATTTGAAATGTTAGAAGAAATTGGTGTAGAAAATTTTTTCAATAAAGTTGATGATTTTCAGGGAAATGAGTTTTTAGAAAATTTATCCAAAAGTAAAAACCAAGATTTTTATGGCTCTAGACAAAAATATACTGAGATAGAAACATTAGGAAAAGTTAAAAAGAAAGCAATCAGTGTTGATGGAAACAATTCAGCTCAAGTTTATCGTTTTAAAGATTATAACATTGTTGAATTTACAACTAAAGCCAATGCACTTGATTACGATTCAATGGATGCTCTTAAAAAAGCTACAGATAAGCCTTTAATTATTATCAATGAAAGTATGCAATTTTCTGCTGGTGTAAATTTAACTTACACAATGGATTTTGCGAACAAAGGTGATTTTAAATCAATTGAAAAATTTATTAAATATTTTCAAGAAACATGTAAACATCTGAAATATTCTGATCATCCAGTAATCTCAGCGCCCTCAGGTTTAACTTTAGGTGGTGGATTTGAAGTAATGGTTCAAAGTAATTTTGTGGCCTCACACACAAACATTGTTGTTGGTTTAGTTGAAACTATTGTTGGTTTAATTCCAGCAGGAGGTGGATGTAAGGAAATGTTGGCAAGATGGTTAGATACAGATGAGGCTAAAAAAGATCCAAATTACGCCCCTCTTAAAGTATTTGATATTATTGGTTATGGTAAAACGGCAACTTCACCAGTTGAGGCAGAACCTATGAAATATTTAAAGCCTGAAGATAAAAAGATTATGAATAGGAATAGTTTACTTGAGGTTTCAAAGGAAATTTTAATTGAAAATAAAGATTTTAAAGCCCCAACAGAGACAAAATTTAACCTTCCAGGAAAAATAGTGATTCCCGAAATGAATAAGATTTTAGAAAAATTATATAATGACAAAGTTATTCTTAATCATGGATTAAAAGTTGCTCAAGAATTAGCCCATGTGTTAAGTGGTGGTGATACATCGATTGAAAAAACTTTATCCGAAGATGATCTGTTTAAATTGGAATTAGATGCTTTTATGAGATTAATTGAGACTAAAGAAACTCAAGATAGAATTAAACATACACTTGCAACAGGCAAGCCTTTAATCAACTAATTCATTAATTAAACATTCTAACAGTATTAATAAAATCAGGTCTGAGTACATATTCAGATCTATGAGAGTATTTTATTTTTTCTAAAACTTTAATACCGTAGATAACCTTACCTATTGGGGTGTATTCACCTTCAAACAAAGGTTCATCATCAAGAATGATAAAAAATTGACTATCTTCAGTATCATACTTTAAAGTTCTTGCTAAACCAACTGTGCCTCTTTGAAAATTAAACTCAGCATCAATTTCTGATTTTATTGTACCAAACCCAGATTTGCCAGTTCCAATCTTTCCATAATCTATTTGATTTTTCTTACCAAACTCAATGTCTCCCCCTTGAACAAGTTTATTTTTTATAACTCTATGAAAAGCAACATTGTCATATGATTTTAAACCAATTAATTTTTTAAATCGCTCAACTCCATTTGGAGATACTCCAGGATAAAGTTCAATAATAACATTTCCACATTCAGCATTAAGTATGACAATATTGTTTGGCTTTTCAAAATCAATTTTTTGAGGATCAAAATTTTTTACAAACAAACATTTATTTTTAACTATAATAGTAAAACTTAAAGCAAAAATTGCCAATACTATTAGAAATATAAAAATTAATTTTTCATGCAATGAGGCTTTAATTTTTTTAATCATATTTAAAATTCAAAACTATTATCAATTTGATTTAATTTATCTTTAATAAATTTTATCTTTTTATTAAGAATTGTGTCGTTTGAAATTTTATAATCTCCAGATATTAAATGTGAATATACTTCTGCCATATCTTCAGAAGGAGTTGTCATTGAGTATTCAGTAAAAAAACCATTAGTATTTTTATATGTATCAAGGCCTAAATTTTTAGAACAGGTAGAGCAATCAGCATATTTAAAACTTGAGTTATTAAATTTTTTCCATTCATCTTCATTAAATAAATCTTTAAAACCATCATTAACAATATGGAATAACTCGTGATGAATTACTCTTTCAAAATATTTTTCATTAAATTTTAGATCTATAATTAATGTTTTCATTACATGATCTGGAATACCTGCTGTATTTATTCCTGAAATTGATAAATTTTCACACATAACAATGTATTTTAAGTTAATCTTCTTTAAAAATTCCTTTGAATATCTATTCAAATTTTTAGATATTATTTGATATTTTCTATGATAGGTTTGTTTATTGGAATTAACACATGCAATATTATTTTGAACTCCTAATCTAAAAGGCTTTTTTGCATAAAAGTATTTGAGTTTATTTGGTGTTTTTAATTGATAAATTTCTAAATTTGGAATTTTAATAAGATTGTAAATAGAATTTGGATTTGCAGACGTTATTAAAAAAAATGATATCAAAACAAGCTTAAAAATCCTCATAAACATAATTTAGATGATATTCGATTTAAAAAGAATGTGGTACATTTTGTTTATAAATGAAAAAAGAGCGTAACAAAAATCCTATCCAGCCAGTAAGTGGAACTAAAGTTCCAAGATTTGCAGGCCCTTCAACATTTGCAAGACTACCAGAGTTAAGGGATGTGGAAAGTTGTGATGTTGCAATTGTTGGGGTACCATTTGATGCAGGCACAAGCTACAGACCAGGTGCAAGATTTGGTCCTCAAAGTATTCGACAAGCTTCAAGACATTTAAGAACCAACTATCATCCAAGTTATGATGTAGAACCTTTTAAAGTTCAGCAAGTAGCAGATGCTGGAGATATTACCTGTAATCCTTTTAGTATTGATGAAGCAATAAAACAAATCGAAGCTGGAGCAACCGATCTGTTAAATAAAGTGGGTGGTATAATCAGTTTAGGTGGTGACCACACCATCGCTGTCCCACTTCTTAGAGCAATTAATAAAAAATGTAATGGACCAGTTGCTCTAGTTCATTTCGATGCTCATCTAGATACGTGGGATACTTATTTTGGTGCACCTTATACACATGGCACTCCATTTAGAAGAGCTAGAGAAGAAGGTTTATTTTTAGATGATGCTTCAATGCATGTTGGTATTAGAGGTCCACTTTATAGTAGAGATGACATTAAAAACGATGAAAGTTTTGGATTTAAGATAATTCATTGTGATGAATTTCAAACAGAGGGAACAGATAAAATTGCAGAAAGAATTAAAAAAAGAGTAGGAGACAATCCTTTATATCTATCAATCGATATTGATGTACTTGATCCTGCTTTTGCGCCAGGTACAGGGACACCAGAGATTGCAGGTATGACCACAAGAGAAATGGTAAATGTCTTAAGAGGACTTTCAGGATTAAATTTAGTTTCGGCTGATGTTGTTGAAGTTTCACCTGCATACGACCATGCTGAAGTAACCTCTTTAGCTGCAGCTACAATTGTTTACGAGCTTACAAATCTATTTGCAAAATCATAAAGAAAGGATAGTTATAAGAAATGTTAGATAAAAAAAATTTTTACATTAATGGTCAATGGGTTGCTCCAAAAAAACCTAATGATTATAAAGTTATAGATCCATCAACAGAAGAAGAGTGTGCAGTAATATCTTTAGGTGGAACTGAAGATGTTAATGATGCCGTAGATGCTGCAAAAAAAGCATTTGAGACTTGGGCATTTTCATCAAAAGAAGAAAGATTAGAATATCTAGAAGCTTTATATGCTATTTATAAAAAAAGATGGGCAGACATGGCTCAAGCAATTTCACTTGAAATGGGAGCGCCAATAGATTTTTCAACTCAACTTCAAGCAGGCACTGGGGCAAGCCATATAAAATCTTATATTAAAGTTTTAAAAGAATATACGTTTGAAGAAATATTAGGGGATCATGCTCCAAATAATAAAATTTTACATGAACCAAAAGGTGTTTGTGCATTAATCACTCCTTGGAATTGGCCAATGAACCAAGTTTGTCTTAAAGTAATTCCAGCTATAGCAACTGGTTGTACTATGGTGCTTAAGCCATCTGAAATTGCTCCTTTATCTTCTATGATATTAGCTGAGATGATTGATGAGATAAAATTACCAAAAGGTGTTTTTAATTTAGTTAATGGAGATGGAGCTGTGACAGGTGATGCTTTAACTAGTCATCCAGATGTTAACATGGTTTCATTTACAGGATCTACAAGAGCAGGTGCTTTAATTTCTGAAAATGCAGCAAAAGACTTTAAAAGAGTTAGTTTAGAGCTTGGAGGAAAAGGCGCAAACATTATATTTAAAGATGCTGATGCTGAAGCTGTTGAAAGAGGAGCGCTTAGATGTTTTAGAAATACAGGACAATCTTGTAATGCTCCAACAAGAATGTTGGTAGAAAAATCAATGTATGATGAAGCGGTTGAAAGAGTTAAAAATTTTGCAAATTCAATGAAAGTGGATGTGGCAACAAAAGAGGGTGATCATATAGGTCCAGTAGTTTCAAAAACTCAGTTTGATAAAATTCAATCATTAATTCAAGTTGGAATTGATGAAGGTGCAAAGTTAGTAGCAGGTGGAACCGGAAAACCTGATGGATTAGACAAAGGTTACTTTGTAAAACCAACAGCTTTTGCAGATGTGAATAATCAAATGCAAATTGCAAGAACAGAAATTTTTGGTCCAGTGTTATCAATTATACCTTTTGAGACAGAGGAAGAAGCGATTGCAATTGCTAATGATACACCTTACGGACTTTTAAATTTCATTCAAACTCAAGATCAAGAAAAAGCTAACAGAGTTGCAAGAAAACTTAGGTCTGGAATGGTTGATATCAATGGCGCAGGTCTAGCACCTGATGCACCTTTTGGTGGTTACAAACATTCTGGTATTGGTCGTGAAGCTGGTAAGTTAGGGCTTGAAGAATATCTTGAAGTTAAAGCGGTAAGTGGTTGGAACGATTAATTAGGAATAGAATTTTTTTTAATTCCATCTAATAAATTCAAACATTTTTTTAGTTCATCTAAAACAATGAACTCATCAATTTTATGAGCTTGTTCAATTGAGCCAGGACCACAAACAACAGTACTAATTCCTATTTCTTGAAACAAACCTGCTTCAGTTCCAAATGAAACTACTTGTCTAGAATTGTCACCAGTTAAACTTGAGATTAATTCACAAGCATCTGATTTATCTTCTCTATCAAAGCCAACTATTTCACCAATGATATCCTTTTCAATCGAAGCATGTGGAAAAATTTTTTTCATATCAGGAAGCAATACTTCATTTGCATACTTATCAATTTCTTGATTTAAAAATACTCCATCTTCTTTAACTACTGGTCTTGTTTCCCAATTTACATGACACTTGTCTGCAATTACATTGTGAGCAATACCGCCAAAGACACCTCCAATAGAAAGAGTAGAGTGAGGAGGGTCAAAAATTGAGTCTTTTGGTGCTCTTTCTTTTAGTTTTTCTCTTAATTCAATTAATTTATTTACATATCTTGATGCATACTCAACAGCACTGACACCTTTATGTGGTGCTGAACTATGTCCGGCTAAACCTTTAAAGTATGTTGTGTATTCATAACAACCTTTATGAGCATCAATAATTTTCATATTAGTTGGTTCACCAATAATACAAATGCCATCTTTAATATCTCTTTTTTTTAATTCCTCTATTAATATAGGAGCTCCCTGACATGCAGTTTCTTCATCGAAAGTGAAAGAAAAATGAATATCTCTATCTAAATTTGATTTTGAAAAAGTAGGTGCATAAGCTAAAGCACAAGCAATAAATCCTTTCATGTCACAAGATCCTCTACCATATAATTTGTCTCCTTTAATAGTCGCTATGAAAGGATCTGAGCTCCATCCTTTTGAAACTGGAACCACATCCGTGTGGCCAGATAGAATTATTGGTTTTTTTGTTTGAGAACTTTTAGCTTTTAATGTTGCAAATAGATTTACTCTTTTTTTTTCATCATCGTAAGTTCTAAATGAAGTGGCCCCAAGTTTTTTTAAGATATCATCACAATAATCAATTAATGAGCTATTATCTTCTCCTGAAATAGTTTTAAAACCTATTAGGTCTGTTAGGATTTTAACTGAATTATCGAATAATTGTTCTGAATTATTTGCTGTATTCATTTTTAAGTTCTACTATATATTAATTATATGAAAGAACAAATTACCTTTGATGACTTTGATAAAGTTGATATTCGTGTTGGAACAGTTATTTCAGTTAGGAAAAATGAGAAAGCAAGGAAACCATCTTTAGTTGTTGAGGTTGATTTTGGACAAGAAATAGGAATTAAGCAATCATCGGCTCAAATTACTCATTACTATAATGAGGAAAATCTTAAGGGAAAACAAGTTATTGGAGTATGTAATTTTGCTGAAAAAAATATTGCGGGCGTAGTATCACAAGTACTTATATTGGGATCGATTGATAAAGAAGGTAAAGTAATTTTAGTCCATCCATCACAAAAATCTGAGAATGGTTTACCGATTGCTTAATAAATGCATCCAGAAATTTTATCTATAACATTATTTGGAATTGTAGCTGCATTCACACCAGGACCAAATAATTTTGTTGCATTTTATTCTGGTTTCAATTTTGGAATAAAAAGAACACTACCACATATATTTGGTGTTACCTTTGGTTTTCCTTTTTTATTACTTTGTGTAGCTTTAGGATTAATTAATATCTTTAAACTTTATCCATTAATTCAAATTATATTAAAATATTTGGGAACAATTTTTTTAATATATTTAGCATATAAAATTTCATTTTCAGGATCAGAAAATCAAGAAAGTAAAAATAAAAATCCTGTAAAATTTATAGAGACATTTATTTTTCAATTTTTAAACCCTAAAGCTGTAATTGCCTCAATAATTGTAGTCTCCACATACATAACTCCAGGAGAAAATTTTATAAATTACACGACTCAAATTATTATCTTAGCTTTCCTAGTTTCTGTCACTAGCATTACACTTTGGACCTTTTTAGGCAAATTTCTTAGGAAATTTGCGACAAATGATAAATTTATTAATTATTTTAATTATGCTATGTCACTGCTTCTCTTATTAAGCATAATAACTTTTTATTTATAATATGACGCCAGGAAAAAAAAATTCTTATAACTCTCTCAAAATAATTTCAATCGATAATAAAGAATATAAATACTATTCTTTAAAAGAAGCAGAAAAAAATGGTTTAGAAGGCATTTCTAATCTTCCAAAATCACTCAAAGTTCTTTTGGAAAATCTTTTAAGATACGAAGATGATCTTTCAGTTAATAAAAATCAAATCGACTCTATTAAAGAATGGTTAAAGTCTAAAAAATCAAATACAGAAATTGCATATAGACCAGCAAGAGTTTTACTTCAAGATTATACAGGTATTCCAGCGGTAGCAGATTTAGCTGCTATGAGAGAAGCTGTAAAAGATAAAAATAAAGATCCAAATACTATCAACCCATTGTCAGCTGTAGATCTTGTAATTGATCACTCGGTTCAAGTTGATCAATCAGCAAAATCAGATTCATTTGAAAAAAATGTTGATATAGAATTTGAAAGAAACGGAGAAAGATATTCTTTTTTAAAATGGGGACAACAAGCTTTTAATAATTTTAGAATAGTTCCACCAGGAACTGGAATTTGTCATCAAGTAAATTTAGAGTATTTATCAAAAGTAGTTTGGTCAGAAGAATTTGAAGGAAATAAATATTTATTTCCAGATACTTTGGTAGGTACAGATAGTCATACCACAATGGTGAATGGATTATCAGTATTAGGTTGGGGTGTTGGAGGAATTGAAGCTGAAGCAGGAATGCTAGGTCAACCTATTTCAATGTTAATTCCTGAAGTAATAGGTTTTGAAGTTAAAAATAAAATGCCTGAAGGAACAACAGCAACAGATTTAGTTTTAACTGTAGTTAAAATGTTAAGAGATAAAGGTGTAGTTGGAAAATTTGTTGAATTTTATGGTGAGGGTCTAAAAAATTTAACTCTTGCTGATAGGGCAACTATTGCAAACATGGCTCCTGAATATGGTGCGACATGTGGATTTTTTCCAATTGATGATGAAACATTAAAATATTTAAAATTTTCTGGGAGAGATCAACATACAGTAGATATTGTTGAGCAGTATGCAAAAGAACAAGGTTTGTGGGCAAGTGATAATATAGAATTTACAGATACTATTTCACTAGATATGTCTACGGTCGTGCCAACAATTTCTGGACCTAAAAGACCACAGGATAAAGTTCTACTTACAGATGCACCTGTTTCGTTTAAAAAAGTTTTAGAAGATGCAACAAATAAAAAAAATCATTCCATTTCAAAAGTATCAAATACTGAATATGAAATTAAAGATGGTTCAATTTTAATTGCAGCAATTACTTCTTGTACAAACACTTCAAATCCAAATGTTTTAATTGGAGCTGGGTTGCTTGCAAAAAAAGCTGTTGAATTAGGATTAGAAGTTAAACCATGGGTTAAAACCTCTTTAGCACCAGGCTCACAAGTTGTTACTGATTACTTAGCAAAAGCGGGCTTAAATACCTATCTCGATAAGCTTGGATTTAATTTAGTAGGCTATGGTTGTACTACATGTATTGGAAATTCTGGTCCATTGCCTGAAAATATAGTTGAAGCTATTCAAAAAGAAAATATTTATGCAGTCTCTGTTTTATCTGGGAATAGAAACTTTGAGGGAAGAATTTCTCCTCATATAAAAGCAAATTATTTAGCATCTCCTCCATTAGTTGTTGCTTATGCATTAGCTGGTCACATGGAAGTAGATTTATATAAAGATGCTCTTGGTAAAGATAAAGATGGAAATGAAATTTATTTAAAAGATATTTGGCCATCAAATAAAGAAATTGAAGATACTCTGAAGCAATCTTTAAATGCTGAAATGTTTATTAAAAGATATTCAAATGTTTCAGAGGGACCAAGTCAATGGCAAAAAATTAAAACAGAAGAAAGTAGTATTTACAATTGGGATGAAGGATCAACTTATGTAAAAAAACCTCCTTTCTTCGATAATTTATCAGATGAACCAGAGGGATTTAAAGAAATTAAAGATGCAAGACCTTTATTAATTTTAGGGGATATGGTTACAACTGATCATATTTCACCAGCAGGAAATATCCAAAAAGAAAGTCCAACTGGTGAATATTTTATGCAACATCAAATTCTGCCAAAAGATTATAACTCTTATGGATCAAGAAGAGGAAATCATGAGGTAATGATGAGAGGAACATTTGCAAATATTAGAATTAGAAATGAAATGGCACCTGGAACCGAAGGTGGCTTTACAAAAATTTATCCAGAAGAAAAAGTAATGCCTGTTTATGATGCCGTTGTTGAGTATAAAAAAAGAGGAACTGATTTAGTAGTTATTGGAGGTAAAGAATATGGCACAGGTTCTTCAAGAGACTGGGCTGCGAAAGGAACAAAATTATTAGGTGTTAAGGCCGTTATTGCTGAAAGTTTTGAGCGTATTCATAGATCAAATTTAATAGGGATGGGAATTTTACCATTACAATTTACAAACGATGTAAATAGAAAAAACTTAAATCTTATTGGTTCAGAATTAATAAGTGTTTTAGATGTTGAAAAAGGAATTAATCCATCAGATGAAGTGACTCTAGAGATCAAATACGCCTCAGGAGATATCAAAAAAGTTAAAACTTTATGCAGAATTGATACTAAAAATGAATTAGAATACTATAAAAATGGAGGCATACTCCAATACGTTTTAAGGAATATGATTTAGTTATGGAAGAAGACATTTCAATTATTAACAGCAATACAAGAAATGAAAGAGTAAGAAATTTTTTTATCAACAATAAAAATAAGATTATTTCTACAATAGTAGTTTTGATAATTGTTTTAGTAGGTGCATACAGCTTTGACAGCTATAAAACAAATAAGAAAAAAGAAATTTCTAATAAATTTAATTCTACCACTTTAGCTTATTCAGAAAATACAAAAGATTTAACAGTACAAAAATTAGTTGAAATTATTAATGAGCAAGACCGAACTTATTCTCCTTTGTCTCTATATTTTATTATTGATAATAAATTAATTTCAAATCAAAGTGAGATTAATAGTTATTTTGATGTTTTAATTGAAAAAACATCTCTAGATAAAGAAATAAAAAACCTGGTTATTTATAAAAAAGCTTTGTTTAATGCTGATGAAGCTCAGGAAAATGATTTATTAAATATTTTAAATCCATTGATTAATTCTGAAAGTGTATGGAAATCCCATGCTTTATATTTAATGGCAGAATATTTCTATTCACGGGATCAAAAACAAAAATCAAAAGAATTTTTCAATCAAATTGCTAATTTAGAAGATGCTAATTCAGATATAAAGCTTGAAGCACAAAAAAGATTGAATAGAGATTTGAGTGATTAGACTAACTTTTTTACTTTTTATTTTATTTTTTTTATCCAATTGTTCTATTAGTGAAAATTCACGTATTTGGAGAGATAAAGAAGAAAAAGTAGAAAACCAAAAAAATATTAAAAAGCTATTTTCTAATGAAAAAAAGATTATCACAGAATTTAATCCTGAATTAAAGTTAGATTTATCAAAAATTTCATTTAATGAGTTTATTATAGATAATCAAAATAATTTTGGTGCACAAAATTATGAGGGTCTAAAACAAAAAATTAGTTCTTATAAATTTTCTAAAATAGAAGACATTAATCAATTAAACTATAAACCAATTTTTTTAGACGATGGTCTTATATTTTTTGATAAAAAAGGAAACATTACTAGATATGATTTAAATAATAAAATTGTTTGGAAAGTAAACCATTACTCAAAATCTGAAAGAAAACTAAGTCCTAAACTTTATTTTGTAAAAGACGATCAAAACTTATTAATTGCAGATAGTATTGCAAAATATTATTCAATTAATATCAGAGATGGTGAATTAAATTGGTCAAATAATGGAAGTTATTCTTTTAATTCAGAAATAAAGAAAACCGATAACAAATTTTTTGCAATTGATTATAAAAATACTTTAAGATCTTTTGATATAAATGATGGAACTGAATTATGGAATTTTCAAACAGAGGATTCTTTTGCTATGTCAGGTTCAAAAAATTCTCTTATTATTGTTGGTAATTTAGTCATTTTTAATAATTCTATTGGAGATATTACAGCAGTGGATGTTGAAACAGGGCTGATCACTTGGCAGCTTCCAACACAAAGTAGCAATATAATCAATGAGTCTTATAATTTTAAAAGCTCAAAACTAGTTTCAGATGGAAAATCAATTTTTTTTTCAAATAATAAAGAAGAATTTTATTCAATTGATATAAAAACTGGAGTTACAAATTGGATCAATGATATTAATTCTATTTTAACACCTTTGGTTATTGGAAACATAATTTTTACCGTATCTGAAAAAGGTTATTTATATGTAATAGAAAAAAATAATGGAAATATCATTAGAATAACTGATCTTTATAAAAACTATAAAGAAAAAAAGAGAATAAATATAAAACAAATTGGGTTTGCTATAGGTAAAACCAATTTATATTTAACAAATAATGATGGAAAATTGATAATAGTAGATTTAATAACTGGCAATCCAACTGATACCATTAAAGTTTCTAATAATTTTTTGTCTGAACCATTTATTTTCAATAAAAATTTATTTGTTATAAGAAATGGTTCTATTGTTAAGTATAATTAAACATGTTCTTAAAGTTTCTAGATAAGATCGGACGAAAAAAAGTTGTTTTAGATAGAGGCCCCTCTCATCCAAGATATGATGAGGCTAAACCATGGATGAACAGATACTATGTTTTGTTTAGATATAGACCTAAATGGTTTCCATTTAATATATTAATTCATGAGATGTTAGCAGATGATCATGGAGAAGGTGTTCATAATCATTTATGTCCTTATATAACTATAATTTTACGTGGTGGATATTGGGAAACTACTAAAAAAGGAAAGTTTTGGAGAAGACCAGGCTATATTGGATTTCGCTCTGCAAATGCCCATCATAGAGTAGATTTAAAAGAAGGTACAAAGCCAATGACA
>JAOJAE010000030.1 GCA_028227525.1 Candidatus Pelagibacter sp.
AATTCTATTTATAAGTTTATTTCAGATTCTTTCTTTAGTTCCAGGAGTGAGTAGGGCAGGTATAACTATTACGGCTGCTAGAATATTAAGATTTAATAGGTTAGATTCAAGTAAAATTTCATTTTTACTTTCTATTCCAGCTTTAGCTGGTGCAAGTTTTTTAGGATTAAAAGATGTGTTTAATCAGCCAGTTGAATTTAGTTATTTAGTATTCATTGCTATATTAACATCTTTTATTTTTTCTTTTGTAACTGTAAAATTTTTTTTAATTTACATAAATAAATTTTCAATGAATGCTTTTGTAATATATAGAATTATCATAGCATTAATCTTATTTGCTTTGATTTATTAAGAATATTTTTTTTGAACCAATGGTAGTAGCTGAGATAGTAAAACACCACACAAAATAAAAAAGCATCCAAGTAAATTATTAATATCTAAAACTTGATTTAAAATATACCAAGCAGCAATAGTTGCAAATACTCCTTCTAAAGAAAAAATTATTGCAGCAGGGGCAGGGGAAATATTTTTTTGAGCATAAATTTGTAAAACAAAAGCAAAACCACCTGATAAAATACCAGCGTATAAGATAGAATTTATTTCTTTCATAATATCTAAATAAATAAACTCCTCGTAAATAAGTGCTATTATAGATGAAAACAAAGCAACAATTAGAGTTTGAGCAGCACCAAGAGTTAAAGGAAGATCGTATTTTTTAACAATTATTCCTGTAAAAATTATATGAGTACTCCAAAACAAAGCTCCAAGAATTACTAAACTGTCTCCAAGTCTAACCGTAGCATCATAAAAATTTGTTAATAAATACCCTCCAATTAAACATAAAACTACTGATGGCCAAACACTCCAATGAATTGATGTTCTTTTAAATAAAAAAATTATGATTGGTACTATTGGAACATAAAAAATCGTAAAAAAGGCTGCATTAGCAACATCTGTATAAAGCAATGCAACTTGTTGCAAAGCAGAACCTAAAAATAAAGATAAACCAATTAAAAATGTGAGATTTATAAAAGTTTTAATGTCAGATTTAAACTCTGATTTATATTTTTTTAATTCAAATAAAAAAACTAACGGCATAATTGCCAAAAACCCTATAAAAAATCTTACTGCATTAAATGTGAATGGGCCAATGTTGTCCATACCAGTATCTTGAGCAATAAAAGTTGTTCCCCAAATAAAAGTACACAGCAAAGCGCTTAATAATGATGTGGTTTTTGACATGATTTATATTAGACAGCTAACTTGTAAGCAAAATTTTTACCTAAATTTTCTTTTAAGTCATTGTTAAATCTTGCAGCCTCAGCTCCATCTATAATTCTATGATCATAAGACAAAGATATTGGCAACATTGTTCTAGTTTGAAATTTTCCATTAATGAATATTTGTTTTTTTTGAGATTTACCTACTCCTAATATTGCAACTTCTGGATAATTTATGATTGGAGTAAAAAATGATCCTCCTATTCCTCCTAAACTTGTAATAGTCATTGATCCACCAAATAACTCTTTTTTATCAATTTTAAGATTTCTACAAAGTTCACTAACTTCTTTTAATTCTTTGCTAAGTAATGAAATTTTTTTATTATTAACATTTCTTATTTTGGGAACCATTAAGCCGTTTGGTGTATCAACAGCGATTCCAATATGAAAATATTTTTTTAGTGTCATTTTTCCAGTATCAATTTCATCAATTGAGGAATTAAAACTTGGGAATTTTTTTAAAGATGCAACTAATGCTTTTATTATAAATGCCAAAGGAGTAATTTTAATTTTTTCTCCAGTATACATATCTGTGAGAGAGCTTCTAAAGCTTTCCATTTCTGTAATGTCTGCCTCATCGTGATTGGTAACATGAGGTATAGTTGTCCATGAATTGGTTAGATAAGTAGAAGATAATTTTTTTACTCTTGGTATATCTTTTATTTCAATTTCTCCAAAATCGGAATGTTCAAACTCATTTTTAATTTTACTTGTCTTATTATCTTTTGTTTCATTAATATCTTTAGGTTTAGAATAAACAAATTTTTTAATATCATCTTCAATAACTCTTCCATCTTTTTCACTGCCAACTACTTGACTAATGTCTACTCCGAGTTCTCTCGCAAATTTTCGAGCTTTTGGACTTGCAGATGAAATATCATGAGAAGTAGTTTTAATTTCTTTAGTTTGGGTTTGTTCTATTTCTGGTTTTATTACTTTAATTTTTTTGAATTCTTTTTCAATTTCTTGCTTTTCTTCAGCTATTTCATTTAATTGTGACTTGTTATCTAAAACTAATATCAAATCACCTTCAGAGACTTTATCACCAACTTTTGTTCTTAAAGATTTAATTTTGCCCTCAAAGTTTGATGGTATCTCAACGCTAGATTTGTCACTCTCTATTGTAATTAAAGGATCATTTTTTTTGAGAATTTGACCTTCTGAAACTAGTACTTCAATTACCTCAACATCTTTAAAATCTCCAATATTTGGTACTTTAACTTCAGTTTCTGACATTATAATTTAGTTGGCATTGGTTTTTCACCATCAATATTATATTTCTTTATTGCTTCTTTTGCATACTTTGATGCTATTAACTGTTCTTTAGCTAAGACACTCAAACCATATGCAACTAAATGTTCTTTATCTACCTCAAAGAACTTTCTTAAATTTTTTCTAGTATCACTTCTACCAAAACCATCTGTTCCTAAAGAGTAAAAACTCTTGCTAGTATAGGGCCTTATTTGATCAGAATTCATTCTCATATAATCTGATGCTGCCATTATTGGGCCTTCTGTTTTTCCAAGGCATTTTTCAACAAATGAAATTTTTTGCTCTTTGTCTGGATTTAAAAGATTGTATCTTTCAACTTCCATTCCATCTTTTCTTAATTCATTAAAACTTGTTACACTCCAAATTTCACTATCAATTTGATAATCATTTTGAAGAACTTCAGCTGCAGCCATCATTTCACGAAGTATAGTACCCGATCCTAATAATTGGATTTTTGTCTTCTTAAACTTATTGAATTCTTTTATCTTATACATTCCTTTAAGAATGCCTTCTTCGCAGTTTTTATCTTTTGGTATTTCGGGGTGAGAATAGTTTTCATTCATAGTAGTAATATAATAAAAAACATTTTCTTTCTTCTCATGCATTCTTCTTAAGCCTTCTCTAAAAATTACAGCTAACTCATAATGAAAAGTTGGATCATAAGTTACACAATTTGGTATTGTTGAGGCTATTAAATGGCTATGTCCATCTTGGTGTTGAAGTCCCTCTCCAGCTAAAGTAGTTCTCCCTGCTGTAGCACCAATTAAAAATCCTCTTGCCTGACTATCCCCAGCAGCCCAAGCGAGATCGCCAATTCTTTGGAAACCAAACATAGAATAAAAAATATAAATTGGAATCATTTCTATATCATGGTTTGTGTATGATGTAGCAGCAGCAATCCAAGATGACATTGCTCCAGCTTCATTAATTCCTTCCTCTAATACCTGTCCACTTTTATCTTCACGATAAGAACTTAACTGAGCAGAGTCTTCTGGTTCATATTTTTGACCTTCATGAGCATATATTCCAATTTTTTGGAAAAAACCTTCCATTCCAAATGTTCTTGCTTCATCAGGAATTATTGGAACCAACCTTGGTGAAATATTTTTATCTCTAAGTAAATTAGTGAACATTCTAACCATTGCCATTGTCGTGGACATCTCTTTTTCACCAGTAGAAACTTTCATAAAATCAAAAATATCTTTTGATGGTGCTTTAATTGGTTTTGCGTAAGTGGTTCTTTCAGGTAGGTAGCCACCTAAATTCAATCTTCTTTCTTTTAAATATTTAATTTCTGGTGATTTTTCATCAGGTTTAAAATATTCAATATTTTTAACTTGTTGATCAGTTAAAGGAACATCAAAACGATCTCTATAGTATAGCAAGTCGTCTACATCTAACTTTTTTGTTTGGTGAGTTGTGTTTACACTTTCACCTGTCTTACCCATTCCATATCCCTTAATAGTCTTGGCTATAATAACAGTTGGGCTTCCTTGGTTTTTTGAAGCCTTATCATAAGCTGCATATACCTTATGAGGATCATGACCACCTCTATTTAACCTCCAAATATCTTTATCTGATAAGCTTGATACTAATTCTTGTGTTTCAGGATATTTACCAAAAAACTTTTCTCTTACATACGCACCATCTCTAGCTTTCATGGCTTGATACTCACCATCAACGGTTTCGTTCATTATTTTGACTAAATGACCTGTTTTATCATTTGCTATCAAAGAATCCCAGTATGAACCCCAAATTACTTTTATAACATTCCAGCCTGCTCCACGAAAACTACCCTCTAATTCTTGAATAATTTTTCCATTTCCTCTAACAGGACCATCAAGTCTTTGAAGATTACAATTAACTACAAATATTAAATTATCTAACTTTTCTCTAGCAGCTAAACCTATTGCGCCCATCGACTCAGGTTCATCCATTTCTCCATCACCTAAAAATGCCCAAACTTTTCGACCCTCATCTTTAATAAGACCTCTGTTAATTAAATATTTCATGTATCTTGCCTGATAAATTGCTAGCATTGGGCCTAAGCCCATTGAAACAGTTGGAAATTGCCAAAACTTAGGCATCAACCATGGATGTGGATACGAGGAGAGTCCACCTGAATTTACTTCTTGTCTAAATCTATCTAATTGTTTTTCATCTAATCTGCCCTCTAAGAATGCTCTAGCATACATTCCTGGTGCACTGTGACCTTGAAAATAAACTAAATCTCCACCAAATTTATTATTTTTTGCTCTCCAAAAATGATTCATGCCAACATCATACAGAGTAGCAGCTGATGCAAATGTACCTATGTGTCCACCTAGTTCTGGAAATTTTTTATTTGCTCTTACAACCATTGCAGCTGCATTCCATCTAATCAAAGATCTAATTCTTCTCTCAATATTTTGATCTCCATTTGATTTTACTTCTGCTTCTGGAGGAATGGTATTTATGTAAGGCGTGTTTTGAGTGTAGGGAATATTTGCACCTTCACGATATGCTTTATTAATTAGTTCTTTAATCAGAAAGTGAGCTCTTTGGTTTCCATCTTTTGATATAACTGCCGATAAAGATTCCAACCAATCTTGTGTTTCCGAAGGGTCAATATCATTACTATTAGTTACTTGAATAATTGTTTGTTCTTTCTTTTGAATTGGTTGAGAAACTACTGTTTCTTCTTTTTTTTCTACCATAGCTGCTTCTGCTTGCTTAATAATGCTTTCAGTATCTTTTGGAATTGGAATATCTTTTTTATTTTCACCTGACGAAATAACACTTAATATAAGGTCTCCCTTTGAAACTTTATCGCCAACTTTAACTTGGACGGTTTCGATCTTACCAGCGAATGTTGAAGGAATTTCAACGCTTGATTTATCACTCTCAATTGTAATTACAGGATCGTTTATATTTAATTGATCACCTTGTTTTGCAAGAACCTCTATAACTTCAACTTCTTCAAAATCTCCAATATCTGGGACAAGTAATTTTTCACTCATTATTTTAAATCGGTTTATATACCTAAAAAAAACTATATTTAATGTTAATTTAGCACATTAATAAGGTTTTTTATGCAAACCTGTATTTTATTTGAACAAAAATTGTTAATAAAATTCAAAAATACAGTAACTTTATTGTGTTTTTAAAATTAAATTAATAATAAGGACCGCTGGCCAAATTGGATAAGGCGCTCGGCTACGAACCGGGAGATTCCAGATTCGAGTTCTGGGCGGTCCACCAAAAAGGAAACTGAAATGTTAGATTGGCTATTAAAAGCATCACTACAGAGATCGGTCATATATTTTTTTATGATTGTATTAATAATTTTATTAA
>JAOJAE010000031.1 GCA_028227525.1 Candidatus Pelagibacter sp.
ATTTAAGAAACGATACAAATTTATGTTTTTTTTTAGAAAATGAGTTAAAAAGTGAAATATTAAAAATAATTCCAAATAATTTTAAATCAAATTGTTCATTACAATTTCCACCAAATATTAGAGTTACAACAAAACCAATTAAAAAAAGTGATGAATACAGTTATAGTACAAATAAATTACATACAGACGTATGGTCAGGGGCGCCACTTGAAAGCAGGAATTTTATTTATTATGCTTATCTAACAAAAAATTCCTCTTATTGTAAAATATTTGATACTTTGAGAGGTAACAAGCTTGCAGAAAAATATAGGGCCCTTATGAAAAACAACCATTTAATATTAATAAAAGAAGTGAAATAAAATACAAAATTTCAAATGGAACGTTAATAAGCTTTGATTCAATGTGTCCTCACTTTACTTATTTTCCATCAAAAAAAAATAGTCTTCGTTTAACTTTAGATTTTAGGATTAAACTTGGTAATCCATATTTTTATGGAAAAAAATTAGTATCAAAAAATAAATTTATTATATCCAAAAAAGGACAACCAGCTTTAGGATACTACTGGAAGTTTAATAAAAAAAAATTTAAGACGTTTGGTGAAAAAGTTAAAAACGAACTTTTAATTGCTAAAAAAATTTCTAATAAAGCGTTTTTATATAGGACTAAATACCTAAAAAACAAAAAATATATCTAAAAGATCAAAACAATTTAAATAATAATTTTATATCATTACAATTTCTAAAAAATTTTTTTCAGTGCATAAATCAAGCCAATTGAGCTATTAGTACTGGTCAGCTGCACGCATTACTGCGCTTCCACATCCAGCCTATCAACGTGGTGGTCTACCACGGCTCTATAGGAAGAACTAGTTTTGAGGTGAGTTTCCCGCTTAGATGCTTTCAGCAGTTATCTCTTCCATACTTAGCTACCCGGCACTGCAGCTGGCGCTACAACCGGTCCACCAGTGGTATGTTCAACCCGGTCCTCTCGTACTAGGGTCAACTCCTCTCAATTCTTCTACACGCATAGCAGATAGGGACCGAACTGTCTCACGACGTTCTGAACCCAGCTCACGTACCACTTTAATTGGCGAACAGCCAAACCCTTGGGACCTGCTCCAGCCCCAGGATGTGATGAGCCGACATCGAGGTGCCAAACACTGCCGTCGATATGAGCTCTTGGGCAGTATCAGCCTGTTATCCCCGGCGTACCTTTTATCCGTTGAGCGATGGCCCTTCCACTCAGAACCACCGGATCACTATGACCGACTTTCGTCTCTGCTCGACTTGTCAGTCTCACAGTCAGGCAGGCTTATGCCATTGCACTCTACGAACGATTTCTGACCGTTCTGAGCCTACCTTCGCACGCCTCCGTTACTATTTGGGAGGCGACCGCCCCAGTCAAACTACCCACCATACAATGTCTTGATGCCGGATGACGGCAATCAGTTAGATACCAAGAAAAACAAAAGAGGTATTTCACTGGTGACTCCACAAAAGCTGACGCCTTTGCTTCAATGTCTCCCTCCTATACTAAATATGTTTTTCCTAATACCAATGTAAAGTTGCAGTAAAGGTGCACGGGGTCTTTCCGTCTAACTACGCGAACTCCGCATCTTCACGGAGAATTCAATTTCACTGAGTTGATGTTGGAGACAGCGGAGAAATCGTTACGCCATTCATGCAGGTCGGAACTTACCCGACAAGGAATTTCGCTACCTTAGGACCGTTATAGTTACGGCCGCCGTTTACTGGGGCTTCAGAAGTTAGCTTGCACCAACCGCATTAACCTTCCAGCACCGGGCAGGCGTCAGACCCTATACATCCACTTACGTGTTAGCAGAGCCCTGTGTTTTTGATAAACAGTCGCTTCTCCCTGGCTTGTGCCACCTATCTCTAGTTGCCTAAAAACAGGTCTTCCTTATCCCGAAGTTACGGAAGCATTTTGCCGAGTTCCTTCAACATCATTCTCTCAAGCGCCTAAATATACTCTATTAATCCACCTGTGTCGGTTTAGGGTACGGTCTAATGATGGAGCTATTTCTTGGAACCTTTTCGCGGCATACTCAATCCATTAAGAGTACACAACTTACAAGATCCGTCACTACCATCTGGTTAAGGAATATTAACCTTATTTCCATCGACTACGGCTTTCGCCCTCGCCTTAGGTGCCGACTAACTCTGCGCGGATTAACCTTGCGCAGAAACCCTTGGATTTTCGGCGAAGAAGTTTTTCACTTCTTTTATCGTTACTTATGTCAGCATTCGCACTTCTGATACCTCCAGGATCCCTCACGGGTATCCCTTCACAGGCTTACAGAACGTTCCGCTACCGCTTATAAAACTCGAAAGTTTTATAAACCCACAGATTCGGTATATGATTTTAGCCCCGTTACATCTTCGGCGCAGAAACTCTATTAGACCGGTGAGCTGTTACGCTATCTTTAAAGGATGGCTGCTTCTAAGCC
Source organism: Candidatus Pelagibacter sp. (assembly GCA_028227525.1). Next base: position 2,468 of record JAOJAE010000031.1, read on the forward strand.
AACCTCCCGGCTGTTAAGGAATTTCCACATCCTTTCACACTTAATCATAATTTGGGGACCTTATCTGGTGGTCTGGGCTCTTTCCCTCTCGACCATGGACCTTAGCACCCACAGTCTGTCTGTTGAAGAACAATGTCTAGCATTCGGAGTTTTATTAGGTTTGGTAAGAATCTCTTCCCCCTAGCCCATTTAGTGCTCTACCTCTAAACATCTATTTATTCAACGCACTACCTAAATAGTTTTCGCGGAAAACCAGCTATCTACGAATTTGGTTGGCCTTTCACCCCTTACCACAAGTCATCCAAAGACTTTTCAACGTCAACTGGTTCGGTCCTCCGGTTGGTGTTACCCAACTTTCAACCTGCTCATGGTAAGCTCATTCGTTTTCGGGTCTAATTCATTAAACTAATCGCCCTATTAAGACTTGCTTTCGCTGCGCCTACACCTAGATGGCTTAAGCTTGCTTAATAAATTAAGTCACTGACCCATTATACAAAAGGTACGCCGTCACTCTAAAAAGAGCTTCGACTGATTGTAGGCATGCAGTTTCAGGTTCTATTTCACTCCCCTAATAGGGGTTCTTTTCACCTTTCCCTCACGGTACTAGTTCACTATCGGTCACTGAAGAGTATTTAGGCTTAGAGGGTGGTCCCCCTATATTCGAGCAGGATTTCTCGTGTCCCGCTTTACTCAAGAATTTTGTTAAACATTACTCATACGGGACTATCACCCTCTATGGTTAGCATTTCCAAACTATTCAAATTTTTTTAACAAAATTACTGGCCTAGTCCGCGTTCGCTCGCCACTACTAACGGAATCTCAATTGATTTCTTTTCCTCTGGTTACTTAGATGTTTCAGTTCTCCAGGTTGTCTCTTTAAACCTATGTATTCAGTTTAAAGTACCACATAAAGTGGTGGGTTTCCCCATTCGGAAATTTTCGGATCAAAACTTACATACAGCTCCCCGAAACTTATCGCAGTATATCACGTCCTTCATCGGCTTTCAGTGCCAAGGCATCCACTACACGCCCTTAAACGCTTGATTTATGCACAGAAAAAAATTATTTCTGTGTTGAATCAAATTTTTATTTTGAACATTAGCTAATAACATTACTAATGTTCGGATATAGATATTGATATTAATTATTATTTTTATTCACAATTTTTATAGCTAAATGTTTCCTGGTGGAGGATAGCGGGATCGAACCGCTGACCTCCTGAATGCAAATCAGGCGCTCTCCCAGCTGAGCTAATCCCCCAGTTAAGTGTGGTGGGCCGAGAAAGACTCGAACTTTCGACCCCACCCTTATCAAGGGTGTGCTCTAACCAACTGAGCTACCGGCCCTACAAGAAGGAAACATTACTTTAAGAAGAGAAATGAGGACGGTCAACATTACCGATGTATATTATTTAGAATGAAATTTTATTTTCATTCATCCTTAGAAAGGAGGTAATCCAGCCGCAGGTTCCCCTACGGCTACCTTGTTACGACTTCACCCCAGTCGCTGACTATACCGTGGTCAAGGGTTTAAAACCTTGCCTTAAGGTAGAACCAACTCCCATGGTGTGACGGGCGGTGTGTACAAGACCCGGGAACGCATTCACCGTGGCACGCTGATCCACGATTACTAGTAATTCCAGCTTCATGCACTCGAGTTGCAGAGTGCAATCCGAACTGAGGTATCTTTTAGGGATTTGCTTAACTTCGCAGTCTTGCTTCCTGTTGTAGATACCATTGTAGCACGTGTGTAGCCCAACACGTAAGGGCCATGAGGACTTGACGTCATCCCCACCTTCCTCCAGCTTATCACTGGCAGTTCTTTCAGAGTGCCCAACTTAATGATGGCAACTAAAAGTGAGGGTTGCGCTCGTTGCGGGACTTAACCCAACATCTCACGACACGAGCTGACGACAGCCATGCAGCACCTGTGTTTCGTCCGGCCGAACCGAAAACTCTAATCTCTTAGAGTCGCGACGAACATGTCAAGTGTTGGTAAGGTTCTGCGCGTATCTTCGAATTAAACCACATGCTCCACTACTTGTGCGGGTCCCCGTCAATTCATTTGAGTTTTAACCTTGCGGTCGTACTCCCCAGGCGGTGTGTTTATCGGTTTCCCTGCGACACTGAAAATAAATTTCCAACGTCTAACACACATCGTTTACGGCATGGACTACGAGGGTATCTAATCCTCTTCGCTACCCATGCTTTCGTTCCTCAGTGTCAGTAATGATCCAGAAAGCTGCCTTCGCAATTGGTATTCTTTCTAATATCTACGAATTTCACCTCTACACTAGAAATTCTGCTTTCCTCTATCATACTCTAGCTGAAAAGTTTTAATGGCAGTTCCAGAGTTAAGCTCTGGGATTTCACCACTAACTTTTTCAACCACCTACGAACTCTTTAAGCCCAGTAATTCCGAACTACGCTAGGTCCCTTCGTATTACCGCGGCTGCTGGCACGAAGTTAGCCGGACCTTCTTATTCGGGTACAGTCATTTTCTTCCCCGACGAAAGAGCTTTACAACCCAAGGGCCTTCTTCACTCACGCGGCATCGCTGCATCAGAGTTTCCTCCATTGTGCAAGATTCCCCACTGCTGCCTCCCGTAGGAGTTTGGGCCGTGTCTCAGTCCCAATGTGGCTGATCATCCTCTCAAATCAGCTATTGATCACAGTCTTGGTAGGCCATTACCCCACCAACAAACTAATCAAGTGCAGGCTCATCCAATGGTGCATAAAGCTTTCTCCGTAAAGACTTATCCGGTATTAGCACAAGTTTCCTCGTGTTATTCCAGGCCAAAGGGCAGATACCTACATGTTACTCACCCGTCTGCCACTAAGTATTGCTACTTCGTTCGACTTGCATGTGTTAGGCGTGCCGCCAGCGTACGTTCTGAGCCATGATCAAACTCTCAAGTTTAAAAACGGCGCACACTAGCTTCTATATAAATTCTAAGAATAAAATTTATATAATGTTGAAGTGTGTACGACAAATTTTGGTAACCTTAACCGTCCACACTTCTCTTCTTAAATTTTTACTTTTTAAATAGCTAATTGGGTCTAAAAAGCCCAATAATCCTCACTAATCTATTGTGTTAACAATAATTTTCGTGAGAAAGTGTGACGCTTATAGGCTAAAATAAAAGGAAATCAAGCATTTAAGAATAAAAAAAATTATAAAAACTATCGATTTTATTGGGTTTTTTTTGATTTTTTGACTTTGCTAAACTAATAATTCTATTCAAAACATTTTAAATGCTAAAAAAATTTAAATCATCTTTATTAAATAACTTAAATATATTTGGACTAATTTTATTAATTATTTTTACTATAGTTGTTG
>JAOJAE010000032.1 GCA_028227525.1 Candidatus Pelagibacter sp.
CTAGTAAACCATTAGTATCTGACAAAGAATATGATGATTTAAAAAATAGTATTTTGATTTTAGAGAGCAAATACTCTTATCTCAATTCAGAAAAATCACCATCAAAAGTTGTTGGATTTAAACCATCCAAAAACTTCCAAAAAGTAGCTCATAGAGCTCCAATGCTTTCATTGGCAAATGCTTTTGGAAAAGAAGACTTAATTAACTTTGAAAAAAAAATATTAAATTTTTTATCTAAAAATGATGATTTTAAACTTTCCTACAGTGCAGAGCCAAAGATTGATGGTATATCAGCTTCATTGATATATAAAAATGGTGAGTTTAAGATTGGATTATCAAGAGGAGATGGAAAAGAAGGTGAAGATATAACAGTAAATCTTTCAACCATAAAAGATATTCCAAAAAAAATTGAGTCCAAAGATTTTCCTAAAGAAATTGATATAAGAGGTGAAGTATTTATACAAAATAGTGATTTTGAAAATTTAAAAGAAAAATTTGCAAATCCAAGGAATGCAGCATCAGGATCATTACGACAAAAAAACCCAGAAGAAACAAAAAAAATTCCCTTAAAATTTATTGCTTATACTTACGGTTATGAAAAAGGTCTTAAAGTAAAAAATCAAACAGATTTCTTAAAAACTTTAAATGATTGGGGCTTTAAAACAAATCCATTAAATAAATTAGTTACAGGCGTTGACAATTTATTAATTAATTATTCAAACATAGAAAAAAGCAGAACAAAAATTGATTTTGATATTGATGGTATAGTTTATAAAATTAACGATTTCGAACTTCAAAAAAGACTAGGGAATGTTTCAAATTCACCAAGGTGGGCCATTGCACATAAATTTGCCTCTAATAAAGCCATTTCCAAAATTCTTAATATCGAAATTCAAATTGGAAGAACAGGAGCTTTAACACCAGTTGCAAAAATTAAGCCAATTAATATTGGTGGAGTAGTGGTATCTAATGCAACTTTACATAATGAAGATGAAATTGATAGAAAAGATATAAGAATTGGAGATTTAGCAACTATTGAGCGAGCTGGAGATGTAATACCCCATATACTTTCAGTTGATAAAACTAAGAGATATAAAAAATCATTAAAATTTATTTTTCCTAAAAAATGTCCTTCATGTGGCTCTAAAACAATTAAAGAATTTAATAATATTACAAAAAAAGAAGATGCAGTAAGAAGATGTTCTAGTGAAGGATATCATTGTGAGAAAATTGCAATAGAAAAATTAAAACATTTTGTTTCTAAAGAAGCTTTTAATATTGATGGCTTTGGTAAAAAAATAGTAGAAAACTTTTGGAAACTCAATTTAATAAAATTACCACAAGATATATTTAATTTAGATTTTAAAAAAATAGAAAATCTTGAAGGTTGGGGCAAACAATCGATGGAAAATTTAAAATATTCAATTAATCAAAGAAAAAATATTTCTTTAGAAAGATTAATCTATTCGCTAGGTATCAGGCATATTGGTTTAGAAAATGCAAAAATTTTATCAAAATATTTTAAATCATTTTCAAACTTCATTAATTTTTCCAATGAAGTAAATTCAAATGACATATTGAATATTGATGGAATTGGAGAAACTCAGTTGCAGTCAGTTAAAAATTTTTTTAATAATAAAGTAAATCTAAATATTTTAAAAGATTTACAAAAAATTCTAGAGGTAAAAAAAGCAGTAACAAAACAAAAAAATGGATTATTAAATGAAAAAACATTTATGGTAACTGGAAAATTAAATGGAATTAGTAGAGCAGAAGTAAAATCTTTAATAGAAGAAAATTCTGGATCTTCAGTAAGTACTGTAAGTGGAAAATTAGATTATTTAATCATTGGGGATAAACCAACAAAGAATAAAGTTGATAAAGCTATAGAGCTGAAGATTACTATATTAAATCAAAGACAATTTTTGAAGATGTTAAATATAACTAGCTAACCATTTTCTCTCATTAGGAGAAAGATATTTTGAAATTTTTGAATACACATTTAAATGATATTTGAAAAGATAATTTTTTTCTGATTTAGTTAAAAGATTAAAATTAATTAAATCCTTTTCTATTGGAGCAAGAGTTAAATTTTCAAAGCATATTTTTTTTTTAACTTTTTTAACAAAAACAAGATTTTCTATTCTGATACCGTAAGAACCTCTTTTATAAAAGCCTGGTTCATTACTTAAAATCATACCTTTTTGAATTTTGATCTTATTCAGCTTGGAAAGTGATTGAGGTCCTTCATGAACGTTTAAAAAGAAACCAACACCATGTCCTGTTCCATGAGCATAATCTAATTTACTTTCCTTTAAATATTTTCTTGCTCTTCTGTCTATTTTTATGCCTGTATTATCTACCTTTAAATCTGTATTTGCTACAGCAATATGTCCTTTTAATACTTTGGTGTAAATATTTTTGATGTTTTGTTTTGGTTTTGTAAAACAAATAGTTCTAGTAACATCAGTAGTTCCATATTTATATTGACCACCTGAGTCACATAAAAAAATATCATTTTTTTTTATTGTTCTACAGCTACCTTTTTTAGCTCTATAATGAACAATAGCTCCATTTTTACCAGATCCTGCAATCGTTTCAAAGCTAGGATATAGATAATTCTTATTTTGTTTTCTAAATTTTTCTAATTTTATCTGAGCGTCCACTTCAGTAATTTTTTTTTTATTTACTTGTTTAATCCAATAAATAAATTTTGTTAAAGCAACACCATCTATGACATGTGATTTAATCATATTATTAATTTCAGTGTTATTTTTTATAGCCTTTAAGTGATAAGTTGGATCTTCTCTTTTTATAATCTTAAATTTAGATTTAATAATATTTTCAAAAAAAACTGAACAAGATTTATTATCAATTATAAAATTTTTACCACTTAAGGTTAAAATTTTTTTAGGTAAATCACTTTCGACAAATAATTGATTTTTGTTAATTATTTTTTCTTTTACTAATTTTTTAGCTTTATAAGGCTCAGTTATCAAAAATATTTTTTTTGATTTATTTATAATTAATCTTGAATTTGGTACAGGGCTATTAGGGCCATCACCACCTCTAATGTTTAAAATCCAAGCTACATTTTCTGGGGCTGTTACAAATAAATTATCAGCTTTATTTTTTTTTAAGTAATTTACAATTTTATTAATTTTTGATTTACTATTTTCTCCAACAATTTCATCCTTTAGTGAAAAAAAAGGAGAACTTTTAATAACTTTTTGATTTTTTATTTCATCTATTAAATTGTTAGATAGAAATTTAATTTTATTATTTTTTAAAAAATAATTTTTTATTTGTTGATGTGTAAATAATTTTGGGTCTAACCCCAACTTTAGATTTTTGAATAAATTACAATTTATTATTTTTTCGTAACTAGCAATTTTAAAATATTTTCCACTCTCCATTTCACTTTGAATAGTATATCTACCATCTGTAAATAAATAGTTCTTATCTTTTAAAACAACAGCTAAACCTGCAGAGCCACTAAAATTTGAAATAATTTTTAATCTATTAATTTTTGAATATTCTGTGAAATAATCATCATTTTTTGGAACAACATAACCATCTATATCGTACTTTTTAAATTTTTTTCTTAACTCTTTTACTTCTTTGTTCATTTAATTCTCTTTTGATATCGTATCCATCCAGGGCTTCTTGTTCCTTCTTCAATTTCAAAATCTTGATTAAATTCAAAATCTTGACCATCGTCAACTTCTTCATCAAAAAAAGAATTTTTCTCTAAATGCTTTTCTGGTAATTCTTCTATAAATCTTGAAGCCATACTATCAATCCAATCACCCTGGTAAAACCTATTCATTGAAAAAGAAATTATAGCTTTTTTTTTAGCCCTCGTAATGCCGACATAAGCTAAACGTCGCTCTTCTTCTAGTCCATTTTGACCTTTTTCTTCAATTGATTTTTGATGAGGAAACAATCCCTCTTCCCAGCCAGGAAGAAAAACTACATCAAATTCTAGACCTTTTGCTGCATGCATAGTCATCATGTTAATCTTTTCACCATCCCATTCTTGATCGATTGAAGTGGCCAAAGAAACATGTTCCAAAAAACTTTCTAGATTGTCAAATTCCTTCATCGCACTTAGTAATTCTTTAATATTCTCTAATCTATTTTCATTATCTAGATCTTTTTTATTTTTAAGCATTGCTGAGTATCCAGACTCGTCTAAAACTATTTGTAGTAATTTTACATGATTAATTTTTTTAATATTAAGATCATTTCTCCACTTGTTTAATGCATTAAGAAAAAAACTAAGACCTATTTTTGTTTTTGGCTTAATTAAATTTTGTTCAAGCATTTTATTTGCAGCAGACTCTAGACTTAAATTATTTTCTTTTCCAAACTCATGAACAGTTTTTAAGGTAGTGTCTCCAATTGATCTTTTAGGATTGTTGACAATTCTTTCAAAAGCAAGATCATCTTTTTCTTGATGGATTAGTCTTAAATAAGCAACACAATCTTTTATCTCAGCTCTTTCATAAAATTTTGTTCCCCCTAAAATTCTGTAAGGCATACCTATTTTAAGAAATCGTTCTTCAAATTCTCTTGTTTGAAATATAGCTCTAACTAAAATGGCCATTTCATTGAATGAGTATTTTTTTTTTAATTTTTTTTCAATTTCATCTGAAATTCCAATCGCTTCATCTTTTCCATTTTTAAAGCAATTAAGTTTAACTAAATCTCCTTCCTCCATAGTGGTTGTAAGTGTTTTGCCAACTCTATTCTGATTATTTGAAATTAGATTTGAAGCAACAGATAGAATATTTTGTGAAGATCTATAGTTTTGCTCAAGTCTTATTACTTTTGTATTTTTATAAACTTGATCAAATTCTAAGAAATTTTTAATTTCTGCTCCTCTCCAACTATAAATGGATTGATCATCATCTCCAACACAACATAAATTCTTGGTTTTTTCAGATAATAAATTTAACCATTTGCTTTGAATAAAATTAGTATCTTGATACTCATCAACTAAAATATACTTAAAGTTAGTTGAATAGATCTGTCTAATATCAGGATAATTTTCTAAAATTTTTACAGTATGCAAGATTAAGTCACCAAAATCACATGAATTTAAGTCTATTAGTTTCTGTTGATAGATTTTATATAGAGGAAGTATAGTTTTCTCATATACATCTCTATTATTTACTATAACTTCAGATGGGTAATATCCTTTGTTTTTCCATCGATCAATTATTGCTAATATAAATCTAGGTGCTAATTGCTTGATATCAATGTTTTCACTTTTACAGATATTTTTAATAAGTCTTGTTTGATCGTCAGTATCTATAATAGTAAAATTAGAATTTAAATTTGCAGCTGTCGCGTGTTTTCTAAGTATCTTGGCACATATTGAATGAAATGTTCCAAGCCAAGAAAGACCAGTTGCAGCTGAACCGAGCATCTTGCTCACTCTTGTTTGCATTTCTTTTGCAGCTTTATTGGTAAAAGTTACTGATAAAATTTGATTTGGAAATGCTTTCTTTTCTTTTATTATGTGAGCAATTCTTGAGGTTAAAACCTTAGTTTTTCCAGATCCTGCACCTGCAACAATTAACAATGGACCCTCTAAATGCAATACAGCTTCTTTTTGAGCATTATTTAGGTTTTTTAAATAATCAGAGTTTATCATTTTAAATATTTCATTATAAGTTGCATAGTTTTATGAACAGACATAATTTTTTTGTTAAATTTTTAAATAAGATCAACAGCTTTATAAATAGTCTATTAGAAAGAAATTTAAACAAATTA
>JAOJAE010000033.1 GCA_028227525.1 Candidatus Pelagibacter sp.
GTTTAAAACGAAAAAAACCAATCGATTTTAAGATTATAAAAGAAGCCTTAGGAGAATAATTGAATAAGTATAGAACACATAATTGTAATGAATTAAGAAAAGATGATTTAGACAAAGATATTTCTATATCTGGATGGATTAATAAAAAAAGAGATCATGGAAATCTCTTATTTATTGATCTAAGAGATAATTATCAATCAAAAGAAAGTAAGAATTAAAAAACTCGATACCCCTAAAACCTTAGCAAAAAGGATTTTAATCCAAGAACATAAGCTTTAGAAAAAACTCAATTGGAAACGGTCATTAAAGTTAATGGAAAAGTAGTTAATCGTTCTGATGAAACAATTAATAAAGATATTGAAACAGGGGAGATTGAGGTTGCTATAAAAGAATTTGAAATATTAGGAACTTGTAAAGAATTACCAATGCCAGTTTTTAGTGATCAAGAATATGCTGAGGAAATAAGATTAAAATATAGATTTTTAGATTTAAGAAGAAAAAAAATTCATGAAAATATAATTTTAAGATCAAAAGTGATTTCCTATATCAGAAATGAAATGACTCAACTTGGTTTTTTAGAATTTCAAACACCAATTTTAACATCATCAAGTCCAGAAGGTGCGAGAGATTTCTTAGTTCCAAGTAGACTTAACCCTGGAAAATTTTATGCTTTACCACAAGCTCCTCAACAATTTAAACAATTAATAATGGTTTCTGGTTTTGATAAATATTTTCAAATTGCACCATGTTTTAGAGATGAAGATGCCAGAGCTGACAGAAGTCCAGGAGAATTTTATCAGCTTGATCTAGAGATGTCTTTTGTAGAACAAGAAGATGTGTTTAACGTTGTTGAAACTTTAATGGTTAATACTTTTAAAAAATTCTCAAATAAAAAATTAATGTACGATAAATTCCCAAAAATTTCATTTGCTGATGCAATGTTAAAATATGGTAGCGATAAACCAGATTTAAGAAATCCTCTTCTAATTAATGATATAACAGAAGTATTTTTAAGAGAAGATGTCTCTTTTGAAATTTTTAAAAAACTAGTAAAATCTGGTTCAAAAGTTAGATGTATTTCGACTAAAAATACCAAAGATAAACCAAGAAGTTTTTTTGATAATATTGATAAGTGGGCAAAAGAACAAGGTGCTTCTGGATTAGCATATTTTACTTTTGAAAAAGAGGATCAACTTTCAGCAAAAGGACCTATTGGAAAGTTTTTTTCTAAAGAAGCTTTAGAAGTAATTATGAAAAATACTAACTCCGAGGTTGGAGATAGTATTTTTATGGCGTGCGGAAAACAAAATGATTTAGAAAAAATTACTGCACTCGCAAGAGACAAAATAGCTAAAGATTTAGATTTAATTGATGATGATGTGTTTGCATTTTGCTGGATTGTTGATTATCCAATGTTTGAAAAAGATGAGACAACTAATAAAATAGAATTTAGCCACAATCCTTTTTCTATGCCACAGGGAAATTTAACTGAAGAAAATTTTGAAAAACCGTTAGATATATTGGCATATCAATATGATATTGTCTGTAATGGTATTGAGCTTTCATCTGGTGCAATAAGAAATCATAAGCCAGAACTTATGTATAAATTGTTTTCAATAGCTGGATATGATAAAAAACAAGTAGATGAAAAATTTAGTGGAATGATCAATGCTCTTAGCTATGGAGCTCCCCCACACGGAGGAATTGCCCCTGGTATTGATAGAATTGTAATGTTGCTAGCAAATGAAAAAAATATCAGAGAAGTTACTATGTTTCCAATGAATCAAAATGCGCAAGACTTAATGATGAAAGCTCCATCTGAGGTTAGCGAAGAACAGTTAAAAGAACTTGGTTTGGTAATTAAAAATAAAAAATAAAATTATTTTTTACCTTTTAAGCTTATTTTAACATCTGATAGATCTACAAGATTTTTTTTATAATTATTTCTAACAAACCCTTTGCTTGTTATATCTTTTACAATTTTCAATAACTGGTTTTGATCTTCAGACTGAGGCTCCTCATTTGAGCTAAGATCTGCACCACCAATAGAAGGTGTGTGGGCTAAATCTTCTCTATTTTGATAAGATATAGCTAATTCTCTAAAAATATAATCTAATATAGAACTTGCACTTAAAATTCTATCATTACCATGTACTTTACCAGAGGGTTCAAATTTAGTACCAACGAATGCACTTATGAATTCGTCTAAAGGAACACCATACTGAAGACCTAATGATACAGCTATTGCAAAATTGTTCATTAGAGCTTTAACTAATTCTCCTTCTTTACTTGTATCGATAAAAATTTCTCCTATTTTGCCATCTTCATACTCACCTGTATGTAAGTAAACTTTATGGTCTCCAATAGTTGCTTTTTGAATATAACCCTTTCTTCTATCAGGCATTCCAAATCTTTTACCACCTCTTTCTGAAGGTTTATTAAAATTTGAAATAATACTTTCTTTATTTTGAGAGCTAGTTTGGTTTGTCTCAGCTACTACCTCTACTTTATTGCTTTCAATAACTTTATTATTGTTTGGATCTAGACTTTTAGTTTTACGATTATCAAGTTTTACATCTAAAACCTCAAATTTTCCGTCATCTCTTTTTTCAAGGTTTTTTAATTCTGTTTCATTTATATCATCTAAGTAATGATTAACTTTAAAAGTACATGTGTAATAAGTCTCAACTAAATATTTTGCCATTTAACTCCAATTTAAATTTTAATTTGAATATTGATTTAATTAATTTATATACAAATCCATATTTTAGTCTAATTTAAATTATACAATTTTTAATTGAATAAATAATAAAATTTTATGTTGACACTTTTAAAAAAAATTTTCACTTGGTGGAATCGGGACACCTTTGGCACTAGATTGAAAACAATTTTTTATGGAAAATTTGTTGGTGAAGATCAACTTGGTAATAAATATTATGAAAGTAAAAGTGGAAAGAGATGGGTTATTTATACAGATACTATCGATGCTTCTAAAATACCGGTTGAATGGTATTCTTGGATGCATTTTATACCCAATAAAATTGAAAAAACTCATAATCTTGAAAAATATGATTGGCAAAAACCTCATCAATCTAATTTAACTGGTACAGAAAAGGCTTATTATCCAAATAAAGATAAAGATGGAATCAAAAAGAAATATTCTAGCTGGAAATAATAAATTTAATTTTTATCTATTTGTTTTTTTAGTTTATTTTTTTTTAACAAACCTCTCAGTTGCTAAAGATAATATAGAAGGCACTTTTACAGATATAAAAATTTTAGATAAAATTAGTTCAAAAAATACTTTATTAAAATTAAAAAATGGAGAGTTGATTACTTTTAAAGATCTCTCTATTAAAAGTTTAAAATGCAAAAATTCTGAATTTGATGATAATCCAGAAATTACTGCTTATATACAGGTAAAAGATTTAACTGATAAAAATAATAATGAAGTTTTTGTATTTAATGGATGGATGTTTTCATCAAGTCCATCAATAACTCCTTTTGATCATCCGGTATATGATGTTTGGCTTATAAAATGCTATTAGACTATAGTGTCTTTATCTAACCAGCTTACATTAAAGTCAGAATTAATAAATTTTTTATGGCTAAGTAATTTTTTATGTAGTGGGATAGTAGTTGTAATTCCCTCTATTACAAATTCATCAAGAGACCTATTCATTCTTTGAATTGCTTCAGTTCTATTTCTTCCATGACAGATTAGTTTGCAAACCATACTATCGTAATAAGGAGTAACTTTATATCCTTGAAAAATTGCACCATCTACCCGTGTTCTAAAACCTGACGGTTGATGGCACATACCTATTGTTCCAGGAGATGGTTGAAAGTTTTTACTTGCATCCTCCGCGTTTATTCTACACTCAATTGCATGACCTCTAGGATTTATATCGCTTTGTTTTAGTGCTGTTTTTCCAGAAAAAGCAATCCAAATTTGTTCTTTAATAATATCGATGCCAGTTACCATTTCTGTTACAGGATGCTCAACTTGAACTCTCGTATTCATTTCTAGAAAATAAAATTGTCCATCTTCATATATAAACTCTACAGTACCAGCACCCATATAGCCAATTTTTGCAACCATCTTTACTGTTTTTTCAAATAAATCTTTTCTTATTTCATCATTTAGTACTGGACTTGGTGTTTCTTCGATTAATTTTTGATGTCTTCTTTGAACAGAGCAATCTCTTTCATGTAAATGAACAACATTATTTTTACCTGCTAAAATTTGAACTTCTATATGTCTTGGATTTTGAAAAAACTTTTCAATGTAAACTTCATCGTTACCAAAATATTTTTGTGCCTCTGATTTTGCAGTAGAAAATAAAGTTTTAAATTCTTCCTCTTTGTTTACAATTTTCATGCCTTTACCACCACCACCACCTGATGCTTTTATTAAGACAGGAAATCCAATTTTTTTACATAGTTCTTTAGCTTGAGCAATATCAGTAACACCACTCTCGGAACCTTCAATTACAGGTAACCCATTCTCTTTTGCAATTCTCTTTGCTTGAATTTTGTCACCCATCATTTCAATATGTTTGGATGATGCACCAATAAAACTTATTTTATTCTCTTCAAGAATTTTTGCAAAACTTGCATTTTCAGATAAAAATCCATAACCAGGATGTACTGCATCAGCATTAGTGAGCTCTATAGCTGACATCAAATTTGGAATATTTAAATAACTATTTGCAGGTTGGTGAGAACCTATACATACACTTTCATCTGCCATTCTTACATGCATACTTTCTCTATCAACATCAGAATGTACAGCTACAGTTGGAATTCCCCATTCTTTACAAGCTCTAATAATTCTAACTGCAATTTCCCCACGGTTTGCAATTAAGATTTTTTTAAACATTTGTTTACTCTAGAATAATAATAGTTTGACCAAACTCGACAGGGTGACCATCTTCAACACAAATTTCTTTTACAACACCATCTGCAGTTGACGGAACATGATTCATTGTTTTCATTGCTTCAACAATCATAATAGTGTCACCTTTTTTAATTTTTTTACCCACTTCAATAAATTTTTTTGCTCCAGGCTCTGGAGCATGATAAGCAGTTCCAATAATTGGTGAAGTAATTTCAGTACCAGATTTTACACTTGGTTTTTCAGAAATATTATTCTGAGCATTTGATGTTACAACTGGCTGATTGCTGATAGATACATTGTTTTTTGAAACTTTAATCTTAGTATCCTTTTCAGTAATTTCTATTTCAGTAAGATTAAACTCATCTAAATAGTTACTTAATTCTTTAATAATACTTTTATCTATTTTCATTTTTTAAGATCTTTTCTATTGAAATTATGGCCAAAATATATCCTTCAACTCCTAAACCAAAAATTCCTCCTGTAGCTATATCGCTTATAAGAGATTTATGTCTAAATTCTTCTCTTTTATATATATTTGATATATGCAATTCAATTATAGGTTTTTTAAATAAATCAAGAGCATCTCTAATTGCAACTGAAGTATGTGTGAACCCTGCAGCATTAATTATCATACCATCATATTTTTTTCTAGCATCTTGAATTAAATCTACCAGCTCTCCTTCAATATTCGATTGAACAAACTCTAATCCTATACCAATCTCATTTGATTTTTTAATACAGTTTTCTTTTAATTGTTTAAAAGTAGCCGAACCATATTGTGATTGTTCTCTTTCACCTAATAGATTAAGAT
>JAOJAE010000034.1 GCA_028227525.1 Candidatus Pelagibacter sp.
GTGATATGTCTTCTGCATAATCGTCTGTTCCACTTGAAAAATTATTATCTAGCAAAAAATCACTGCTATATACATATTCTTGATCACCAGCACTCATATTTAAAAGATTAATTAATTTTTGATTATAATAAAGTGTATTTTCTATTAATGGCCAATCGTTTAATCTTGAATTAATACTGTCAATATAGCCTCCGCATATCGCATGGCCCGCAACATAAGATGCCATCGTTTTACCCACTGACATTGATCTTAATTTAGTATCTTGATTTATAAATTTTCCAAATCGATCTTCAGGTGTAAATTTATCAATCGTAATTTTGTTATCCTCAA
This sequence comes from Candidatus Pelagibacter sp., assembly GCA_028227525.1. The sequence continues at coordinate 331 of JAOJAE010000034.1, forward strand.
ACCTTAAATAACTTATTAAAGCTGTTTTCTTTAATTGTTTATCAATATACTTATCTTCCTTTAATTTAGATTTAAACTTATAAGGTTTTTTAGATGGTTTAACTTCATATACATCAACCGTCGGTTTATCTCTGTATGGAGAATATGTGAACTTATATAGTTCAAAAAGCAAAGTTCCGAAATTAGGTTTCTCAGTTTGTTCTGGAAGCCAACCGTCATAAAATTTTATTTTTAGATTGTTCTTATATTTAGGTTTGTCACATTTGTTATAATACCAAAGATGGCTATACTTGGGTTCTGCTTTACACACTTTGCTTTCTTCTTTTGTTACAAATTTACTGTGACCATTTTTAAATAGCCATTTGTTAAAACCATCAAACCTATTATCTGCATAGCTATTTCCAAATATAAATAAACTTAAAGTCAAAATTACTAGAGTCTTTTTCATTTTTACATGCCATTTTCCAGCATAAGAATGCGATGGAAGTAGAAGAAGGGATAGAAGAATGATTAAAATTTTTTTCATTTCAGTTTATTTAAGAAAATGACAATTAGCTTCAACGACAGTCCATGAAGCATTATTAAAATTAATTTTTCCAATATTTTTATAATGATACACAAATCCAATCTGGTATTTGTTTAGATTATCTGGATTATTTGCCCATTCTTGAATTCTTTTTATGTTCTCATGATTTGGAAACCTAGTTGCATAAGCATAAAGCCAACCCCAGTTGGAACTATTTTTTACTTTCAAATCTTGATTTTTATAATTTTTAGCAGGTCCAGGTGCTTTCATTTCTTTTGCATATTTAAATACAACCTCATTATTTTCAGCAAAATCTAAGAAAAATTTTACTAAATTATGAAAATTTTTACCCTTACCTTTGTGATCATATTCCCAAATATTATAGCCTTGGTTTTCAGCAATAATTGCTATTGCCGAAAGAGCACTCATTGCCCTTCCTTGATAAAACATTGCTCTTCCACCTCTTCTTACTTCTATAGGTAAACTTCCATTTTTTCTCTGATATCTAATTGCATGTTCGTAATTTTTAAATGCTTTTCTAAAAAGTTTATGATCATTTAAAATAATACCAAGTTGCATATGAGATATTGCAGAAGTTAATGCATGGTTGTGGGCACTTCTAGGAACACCTCTCGCTCCTGTCTTATCGTTATATTTTTTTCCATACATTAAATGAGCTCCCCTTTTAATGGATCTTTTAAACCATTCTTTAATCATATTTTCTTCTTCTATTGAAAAATCAATTACCTGCTTTGCAAATGAATACCCTGACATCATTGGGTTATTAATATGAAGATTAATTGTTAATGTATCATTCCAAAATTTACTTTCTCCATTTTTTGGGCCTGTTCTTTTGGGTGCATCTGCTTTTGCCCAATTTAGAATTATTTCTTTAACTTTTTGACATGATTTAACATCACCTAATCCACAGGGCATGCTAAACCTTTCAAATTGTTGTCTCACTTTATCAAAGCGATCATCTAGACCATAACCTTTTGGAGCGTCTAAAGTTGGTATTGGATCAAATATAAAATTAGGTTGTAATAATTGAGAACTAGTACAGGTATCTTTATTTGATTTAATTGGGAAAATTATTTTTGAATTTGTAACAACAGCTTCCTTTTTAATTTTCTTGAACTCTAAAGCTAAACTTAAATTAGGGATTAAAATAATTATTAATAATAAAATTATTTTTTTCATTTAACCTTTAATAACTGAATGAACAATCTTTTTCCAATTATAGTTTCTATACAATGAGCTAACCACTATTATTCTTTTATTATCTAAATCAATTAATATTTGCTGGCCTGCAAATCCACTTAATCCTAAAATTTTTCTTTTCTTATCGATACCAAAAATGTCGAAATGGATTTGGCCACCGTAAGATTTTGTATAAAGACCAACATCTGTGGCGTGCTTTATGTTGTCTTTCTTTTTAATTCTATTTTCATATATAGTTTTTAGATATTTGCCTGCACATGTATCATTGTGCCAATCATCCATCATAGTTTTAGCAATTCTTAAATAATCATATCTATTTGCATAAAATGAATATCTTGCAGAAACAAAGTCATCGTATTTTAAATATTTTCTAGATTTTTGAAATTGAACATTGTTTTTAACTCCAACATGTTCATTAAATACTTTATGCAATAATTTATCCCAATTATCACCTGCTTTGAATTTCACATAATTCATAATCACATTGGTGGTCAGAGCACTATAATTATAAATTAATTTACTTTTTTCTGTGCCTCTTAAGTATTTATTCATTACCTTGACTAGGCCAATGACATTTACATTTTCTTCTTTTTTTTCACCTTTGATCCTATTATCAGATCCAACATTTCTTCTGTCACCAACCCATTTTTGATCTCCACCTTTCATATTTAAAAGGTCAAGCAATATTGAATCTTGATAAAGAGTATTTTGAATTAATGGCCAATCATTTAATTTTACATTTATATTATCAATATAACCTTCACAAATTGCGTGCCCTGTCACATAAGAAACTAAACTTTTACCCATTGAGTGTGATGGCAGCATGCCATCAATAATTTTATCCCCTTGAACTGAATATGGAATATCAGACTCATCAATCACTATTTGATCATTTTCAAATAGCAGGTAACTAATAATTCCAGTGTTTTTATTGTTTTTAAATTCTTTTAAAACATTTTTATCTTGTCTTAAATTTGATTTGAACTTGTAGTGATTTTCTGATCCTTTAATTACCCAGCCTTCATAATCTCTAAGTGGATAATCCCAAGTATTTTTATTTTTATTTGCGTAAGCTGTACTTGAAATGATAAATATAAAAAAAATGATTAATAATTTTTTCATTAAGCTTTGAAGAGTTTGTCAGATAAGTTTTCTAATTTGTCTCCAAAGAAAACATCTTTTTGAATACGTTTAAAATCTAGATCAAAAACAGTGGACATAGCTGAAGCATATATAGATCTTGCATCCATTGTGGCATTTAGATCTCTTCCGTCATAAAGTTCTTTTCTCTTTAAACCTGGCCAATCAGTATGAACTTGGCTTTTCTTTAATAGACCCCCTGCCATAAATATTGCAGTTCCATACCCATGCTCAGTTCCATTTCCACCGTTTTGTTTAATTGTTCTTCCAAACTCTGTCACCGTTAAAATGATTGTATCTTTATAAGCTTCTTGAAGATTATCTTTTAAATTATTAATAATTTCATCCATTTCGACTAAACATTTTGTGTGAGAACCGTCCACTCCTCCTTGGGCTGCATGAGTATCAAAACCATTAACTTCAAATACTGCGACTCTTGGGCCATCTGATTTTCTTAAATATGTAGCAGCTTGTCTTGCAAGATTTTTATTTTCTCTTTTGCCACGGCTCATTGTGCCACCCATCATTTCTTCACTTTTTCTTTTTTTAATATAATTCATCATTTCTAAAAGCTCATCTTCAGAACTTTCGGCATAAACAGATCTTAAAAGTTCCAATGTTCTCTCTCGAGGTAGTTTACCTCTGCCAGGGAAATAATTATTATTTTTTGGAATACCTCTTAGTAATAATGGCATTGGTAAAGATAAAGCTAACCCATCTCCTTGAAGATTAGCAAGCTTCATAGCTCTTCCAACCCATCCTGTTTTTTCTTGATAAGGTGTTCTTCCACCCGACTCCATTAAATTTTGACCTTCAAAATGTGACCTTTGTGTATAAGGGATACTAGCTGCATGAACTATTGTTCCTGTATTATCATTCCAACACTTATTAAATCCTATCAATCTTGGATGTAATGCAAAATCAGAATTAAGTTTTATGGTATCTTCAATTAAAATACTTTTTCTTCTTTTTTCGAAATTTTTATCTCCAATTACAGGTACCGCACAAAGACCATCCATACCTCCACGCAACATGATTACTACTAAGTTCTTTTTTTTAGAAGTGGCTGCTAATGCTGGAAGATTAAATCCAGCTAAAAATAAAGTTGTAGCTGTACCTTTTAAAAAATCTCTTCTTGTTATCTTCATGCTCTTAGTACCTCAGGTAGGTTGAATAAAATCATATGCTTTTCTTCATTACTTAAAGCTTTTGATAATATTTTAAGAATTTTATCAGGGTTATCAAAATTATTACGAACTATTTTTTCATGAATATTGTCATCTATTTGATCTTCTAAATTGTATCTATGAAAAGCCTTTTTGGCATACATTAATCTTCTAATGATTAATTCAGTAGACATCCAATCACTTGAAAAATCTGAATATCCATTTGGTTGTTGAGATCGATATGGATGATATCCTAGATCTTCTAACATCCAATTAGGTTCTTGTATATCATCGCTAACAAGAACTCCTAGTTTAAACCTATCCATTTTTTTTTCAGGCATTGGATAAGAATAAGTAGCTCCTGACATATTAATTGTTTGTAACCACCAATTTTCAGGATTTTGAAATTTTTTGTGTTTATCATTATATTCAAATGCAACTTTAATAGCAGCCTTATGGACTTCTGGTAAATGTCCATCTGATTGTTCCCATGCTTTTATAATTGGAGCAATCATTTGTTTTGTTGGATTGTCGGTTATAAAATATCTACAAAGCTTTGTTGCAATAAACTCTCTGCATGATGGATGGTTTACCAAATCTTTAATTGCAATTTTTAAACTTTTTCTTCCTCTCTTATATGTTTTACCAAGAACATTTTTTTTTCCAGGTTCATGACGTTCAGACATAAATCTCACATCAGTTCCTTGATCAGATTTTTTTGTCCACTTAGGTCTCCATCCAGTCATAATTTTTGCAAGTTCTTGAACGTCTTCTTGAGTGTATCCCGCCTCTGGAGATATTGTATGAAGTTCCATTAATTCTCTTGCATGATTTTCATTAAGTGTAGCAGGTCTTTTTTCTTTTCTTCTCCACTCTTGCTTAGCACTTTCAGATTTTGGGCCAATATTATCTTTATTATCTAGGTGCATTATCATTGGCCATGCGATTGTTCCTTCATGCACCATAGTTTCGAAAGTTTTATCCATGTTAGCTCTAATAAACTCTCTTTGATAAGCTCCAGTTGAATATTGATGCAGTCTTTGTGTCTTACTTATTGTGAAATGATTCCCCCAAAAATACCAAAGTTTAGCAAGTACGGGGTGCGAACTTCTAACTCCTTCGGCATGTCTTATACAAATTTCGTTGTTGGGCCAAAATTTTCCACCTGTGTCATACTCTAGTTGATTCTCTGCTCTCTCAAGACCTTTTGGGTCATTTTTAAATTTTTTTCTTAAAGT
>JAOJAE010000035.1 GCA_028227525.1 Candidatus Pelagibacter sp.
ATTGTTTGTGTTTTAAGAAATAAAAATGAACTATGTAGTGAAATAATTGATAATCTTAAAAATCAAATTGCAGAACTAACCACAGATTATGAGCTGATAATAATAGATAACGCTTCAGAGGATGGAACAATACAAGTTTTAAAAGAAATGACCAAAGGTATTAAGGCCGTTGAAAACTTGCAAGTTTATTCATTAACAAATCAAGTTAGTGATAATATTGCAGCATGGGCTGGTATTGAAAATTCTCTTGGTGATTATGTAATTACCATAAATCCAGAAGTTGATGATATAAATTTTATTCCAGAGATTCTTAAGCAATCAATACCTAATTCAGATATAACATTTGTTGTAAATAATTTTAAAAAAAAGGATGGTTTATTTAATACTCTTATTTTCAGTATATTTAATTTTTTATCAAAAATTTTAAATCACTCAAAACCTAAAAATAAAGATTCTAATTACAGAATGTTAAGTAAAAAAGTAGTAAATTTTATTTTGAATTATCCTAAACCATCTACTATTTATAATAATCTAGCATCTATAACTGGTTTTAGTAAAAATAACTTATTTTATGATCATGAGCATATTGAAAAGAAAAAAAGTAATTTTATTTTAGATTTTAATGAAAAAATTCAAAATTTAATTTCAAAAAATCGTTTCCCAATAAGGTTTGCAAGTTTTCTGATGTTTTTTGCCTCGTTAAGTAATTTAGTATATTCTTTATATGTCGTATTGATATTAATTTTTAAATCTGATGTTGCTCCTGGATGGGTAACTTTATCGTTGCAACAATCAGGAATGTTTTTTTTAATTTCGTTAGTTCTATTAATAATTTGTGAGTATATAGCCAATCTTAATAATCTAACTAACGAAGGGCCTTTATTTTATATTGGTCAAGAATTTACCAGCGAAAACATCAAAAGAATTAAAAAACTGAATATAGAAGATTTAAATAATAATAATATTGATAATTAGTTTAAAATCTAGTTATGGAAAATAATCATTTTGATGCAGTTATTATTGGTGCTGGTTTTTATGGCTCATTAATTTCCATATATTTAAAAAAAAATAAGGGTTTAAAAAAAGTTTTATTGCTAGAAAGTGAGTCATCTATAATGACTGCTGCATCATCAAATAATCAAGCAAGAATTCATAATGGCTATCATTACCCAAGAAGTTATTTAACCGCAAATAGGAGTCACGTTAATTTTTCTCGTTTTGTAGATGATTGGTATTCATCTGTAAAAAAAGATTTTTTGAGTATATATGCAATTGCTAAAAATAATTCTAAGGTTTCAAGTGTTCAATTTAAAAGATTTTGTAAAGAAGTTGAAATTCCTTTAAAACAAACTTCAAATGCTACTAGAAAACTTTTTAATATGAATCTTGTATCTGATGTTTTTGTTACAGAAGAATTTATTTTTGATGCAAATTTACTTAAAGAACTTATTTTAAAAGAGATAAATACTAATGATGTGAAACTTTTATTAAATACAAAGGCTACCAACATAACCACAGATAATTTTAACAAAATTCAGATAGAAGTAATTACTGCTAAAAAAAGTGAAGTTTTTAAATCAAATTATGTTTTTAATTGCACTTACAGTTCATTAAATCAAGTTAACAGAGAAAAACTAAAAACTAAAACAAAGTTAAAGCATGAACTAACAGAGATAGCTTTAGTAGAGGCCCCAAAATCACTTTCTAACATGGGGATAACCGTGATGGATGGACCTTTTTTTTCCTATCTACCATTTTCTAAAAAACTAACACATAGTATTTCACATGTTCGTTATACGCCACACACAGAATGGGATGATGCAATCAATATTAATCCTAGTGATATTTTAAAGAAATATGAAAAATCTACTCGAGTTGACAGAATGATAAGAGATGCAGCAAGATATTTACCTTTAATTAGCAAATCGAAATATATCGAGTCATTTTTTGAAATTAAAACAATTTTAAGCAAAAACGATAATGATGATGGCAGACCAATTTTGTTTGAAAATAATAAATCGGTGCCAAGATATTATTCTGTATTAGGTGGAAAAATTGATAATATATACGATATATTAGAAAAAGTTGATGAATTATTTATTAAATAAAAATTATTTAAGCTTAATCATATTTAGCGTTATATTTATTTTAGGTTTTTTTTCTTATACTCATAACAGTTTAAAAGTTACCTCTGAAAAATGGTTCAATGAACATCAAGTTGACTCAGAACAATTTGTTTTGGATGGTGTATTAAAAGGATACAATAAAGGCAAACTTAGTTTGGGGGTATTTTTAAGAAATAATGATAATTCCAAAGATTACCTCAATGCAAGAAAATATTTTTTAGATAAAAATAATGAGGGTGAATTTGTAAGTTATGAATCTTCTTATGGATTTCAGGTTAAGTTATTCCATAAATTATTTAGTTCTGGTTTTGACAGTATATTATTATATCATTCTATCGTAGGTGCACTGCTATCATTAGTTGTAGCATTCATGACTGTGACTGTAAAAAGAGATTTTTCAACAATATCAGCAATTATTTTTGGATTAATTTTTATTCTAAGCCCCTGGATTGTTGTTTTTGCACGTAATTTATTTTGGGTTCCATTCACTTGGTTTTTACCAATTGCAATTTCAATGTATTTTTCTAAAGATATCTTTAGAAACTTAGCGAAGTTGAGATTAATGTTTTTGTTAATTTTTTTTTCATTTATATTAAAATTTCTTTGTGGTTATGAATTTATAACTACAATTTTTTTTGCTACTTGTGCACCAATTTTTTATCAAGGTATTTTGCAAAATTATAAAATATTTGAAATTTTAAAAAAATGTTTTTTTGTTGGTGTAATATTTATTATTGCATTTTCAGCAACTATAATTTTACATAGTAACTCTAGCGGTGATCAAAATTTAGATAAAGAAAACCCAGTATTATCAGCTGCTATAAAAAGATTGTGGTCTAAAAACCCCGAATTAATTGCAAAAAAATCATGCAATCAAGATCAGGGCTGTGAAGATGAAATTTACAGATCACTCAAAAGCAACCCAATCCTGGTTACATCAAAATATCTTCTAATGGTTGATTTTTTACCTTGGTTTTATTCAAATATAATTGAAAAAAATACTAAAAATGAAATTAAAGAAAATATTAAAAGTGTAAATAAAGATTTAAGTTTTCATAGTATTAAAACTTTTTTTGTTGATATGATTAAAATTTTATCTCTTAAGTTAATATTATTTATATCAATTAAACTTATTTCTTTAATTAGTTTTTTATTATTTATTTCCTATTCTTTTTATATTTTTTTTCGCTCAAAAAAATCTTTCAAGTTTTTAATGTTAGTATCGTTATTAGCTCCATTAAGTTGGTTTGTTATTGCGAAAGGACATTCTGCAATACATCTTCATATGAATTTTGTATTATGGTATATTACGTTTATACCTTGTAGCTTGTTATCAATAATAAATTATCACAGTACAAAAACAAATAAATGAAAAATGCATTAATAGGACATAATGGATTTATAGGGAGTAATTTAAAATATCAGACTGAATTTGGTTTTTTTTTTAATAGTGAAAATATTCATACCATTAAAAATAATATATATGATTTAGTCATTTGTTGCGCACCCAATGCTGAAAAATGGTTAGCTAACAAAGAGCCTATAAAAGATTTAGAGAATATAAAGAAATTAATTTTAAACCTCAAAGATATAAAATGTAATAAATTTATTTTGATAAGTACTGTAGATGTTTTTTCAACACCCTGCGATATTGATGAAGAAACTTTTGTTGATGAAAAAAAATTGAAACCTTATGGATTAAATCGACGCTTTCTTGAAAAATTTGTTGAAAAAAATTTTAAAAATCAAATGATAGTTAGACTACCTGGGCTCGTAGGGAAAGGCTTAAAAAAGAATGCTATATTTGATTTTCATAATAATAATCAGATATCTAAAATAGATAGTAGAAACTGTTACCAATTTTATCCGGTAGCTGAACTTTGGAAATATATAATTCTTGCAAATAACCTTAATTTAAAACTTATACATTTCAGTTCAGAGCCAATAAGTGTTTACGATATTTCAAAGGAATGTTTTGGAAAAGTTTTTATAAATGAGCTTAATAATCCTATTCAAAATTATAATTTGAAAAGCATTCATATGAAAGCTTTAGCTGGACAATCAGGATACTATCTTTACAAAAAATCTGAAATAATCAAACATATAAAGACATTTATAAAATGTGAAGTTAAGATAAAAAAAAAATGAATTTATCAATTTCAAATATAGCTTGGAATAAAAGTGAAGACAATGAAATATCTAAAATCTTGAATACTTATAATATTAATCTTATTGATATTGCCCCTAATAAATATTTTTATCCAATTGATAAAACTACAAATCAAGAAATAATTAAAGTCAAAAATTTTTGGAAACAGCGTAATATTGAAATATCTTGCTTACAGTCACTTTTATATAATACTCAAAATTTTAATATCTTTAGCGACAATGATAATTTAAATGTCTCACCTCTAAAGTATCTTGAAAAAATAATTAAAATTTCAAATCAATTAGGTGCTAAAAATATTATTTTTGGTTCACCCAAAAATAGAGATCGAGGAACCCTCAGTGATATAGAGGTTTTGTCACAATCTAATTTTTTTTTTAGATCATTGGGCGACATTGCACTAAAATATAATATAAAAATATGCCTTGAACCAAACCCTCCATTATATAATTGTAATTTTATGACTAACACTCTTGAAACCGAAAAAATTATTAGAATTATAGATCATGAAGCAATTAAACTTAATCTTGATATAGGTGCCTTAACTATTAATAATGAAAATTTAGATGAAATTATGGTTAAATGCCATGATTTGATATTTCATGTTCATTTGAGTGAGCGAAATTTAATCCCATTAGGTAATTCAAATTTAGATTATAGAAAAATTATAGATACGATTGGTAAATTTAAACCCGATATTACTCTTTCAATAGAAATGCTGAATTTTAAAGATAAGTCTAATCTTGAAAATGTTGAAAACACAATCAATCTAATAAAAAAAAATTTTCACATATGATAAATTTATATGATTAAGAGCTA
>JAOJAE010000036.1 GCA_028227525.1 Candidatus Pelagibacter sp.
ATTTATACATTCAGTGTTTTATTCCTAAATTAGATATGCTTAGAGAATTATTTTCTCAAGCGCTTCCTATAATGTTTAGTATGCTCTTCATTGGAGTGGGTATATTTAATATTTTATATTTTATTGGACAATTTGGAGAAATGGCTACAGCTGGTTATGGTTCTGCTTTAAGAGTTGAGCAAGTTTTCTTATTACCTGTTATTGGTCTTAACACTGCTGTACTTTCTATTGGCGGACAAAATTTTGGTGCAAAAAAATTTAATCGAATAAGAGAATTATATACTAAAGCTCTTTTATTTGGATCTTCTTTTATGGTTGGTGCAGGTATAATATTATTTTTTGGAGCAGAGTTTTTTGTATCTCAATTTACAGATAATGCAGAAGCAATTAAACATGGGGCTATTTATCTAAAGGTTGCAGCATTAATTGGTCCTATCTACCCTGTATTCTTTATTACAACAGCAGTATTTCAAGCTCTAAAAAAACCTATATATAGTTTATATTTAAGTATTTTAAGGTTAACAGCATTTCCTTTTTTATCTTTATGGTATGTCATAAATATTAGAGGCGGCGATTATAATGATATATTTTATACAATAATGGCTACTAACTGGTTTATGGGTATTGCTCTAATCATATTCATTGGATATTTTTTAAACAATGTATTTAAGCAAAAGAAAAGCCATTTTAGTTATTAGTGTTTTAGCACTAGTATTTTTTTTCACTTACAATGACGTAAAATCACAAGATGTTAAGATTACTGATGGTGATACAATTAAAATTAATGGAGAAAAAATCAGATTTAGTGGCATAGATACACCGGAATTAAAACAAACCTGTATTATAAGCGGTGTTGAAAATTTTTGTGGATTAAAAGCCAAAGAAATACTTATAGAAAAAATTTTAGATCAAAAAGTTGTCTGTGTCAGTGAAGGAAAAGATCAGTATAAAAGAACTCTAGCAGAATGTTTTGTAAACGATGAGAGTTTATCAAGTTATTTAGTTAGAAGTGGTTATGCGTTTGCTTACAGAAAATATTCCAAAAAATTTGTATCAGATGAAGAGTTCGCTAAATCTAATAAACTAGGTATCTGGTCAATGGAATTTGATTATCCATGGGATTGGAGAAAAAAAAACTAGCTAGTCTTTTTTTAAATTCTTTTCTAATCTTCTTACAAAATAAGAAACAATCAATATCAGAACTAAATACTCTAATATTAAGAAAGTATAAATTTCTAAAGGTCTATACGTAGAGACCACTAATTCATTTGCTTTTCTAGTTAAATCACCAATACCTATTATTGAAACTAATGAAGACATCTTTAATACATAAACAAATTGATTGCCTATGGCAGGTAAAATATTCTTAATTGCTTGAGGCAATATTACTAATCTTAATCTTTTAAAAAAACCTAAACCCAGAGAACTACCAGCTTCCCACTGTGCTTTTTTTATTGAATTAATTCCTGCTCTAAAAATTTCAGCTTGAAAGGCACTTTCACTTATTGAGAGTGCGATTATTCCAGAGACAAATGGACTAAAGCTTATGCCTGTCATTATTGGTAGACCATAATAAATCCATAAGATTAAAACTAATAATGGTACAGCTCTTACAATTTCAACATAACCAATATTGATATAAGTTAAAAACTTGTTTTTTGCTAAAGAGGGGATAGCAACAAGAAACCCTAAAATCATTGATATAATGATTGATACAACTGAGATAAAAATAGTTGTCGTTAAACCACTTAATAAAAACTTTAAGTTAGTTAATCCTTCAACATTATTTGGTGAGATTATAAACCATCCCAATTCCTGATCTGTACAAGAAGTAAGTGGCAATAATAAAAGTAAAAAAAATACGTTTTTCACTCTTAAATTTATAGAGGATTAATTACTAATATCTAACTGATTATAAGCTTTTAAGATTATATTTTGATAGTAGCTTTTCAAAGAAACCAGAGCTTTTTTTCTTTTCAATCCAGTTGCTAACATAATCATTCCAAACAGTATCTGATTTAGGAACCATCATCGCAAGAAAAGCAGGATTTTTTTCACCATCTTGTACAATTGCCAACTGAGGGTATTTAATTACTAGTTTGTTAGCTTCAGTTGAGCTTGTGATGTTTCCATCAGCTCTACCTGCTAAAACTTCTTGAAAGTCCCTTGCTGGGGCTTCAACTGATTTTAATGTAGATTTAGGAAAAAATTCTTTAGCTTTTTGCTCTTGAGATGTACCAAGTGTAGTGGCTATTTTAACACCTTCATTATTTAAAGAATCCCAAGTTGAAAACTTTTTTAAATTTCTTTTAAGAACAAGTGGAACCGTTCCATATTTGTAATATGTAGATGTAAAACCTGCTACTTCTGCTCGCTTAGCAGTCTTAGTAACACTTGTTGAAATATCATATCTACCTGAAGTAATTCCTGAAACGATAGTTTTCCATTCAGTTGGAACGAAAGTAACTTTAACACCCATGTCCTTGGCTAGCTCGTTCATTACATCTATATCAAACCCTTTATACTTATTTGTTGCCGGATCTTTCATTGTCATCGGATCCCAGTCTCCTGTAGTTCCAACTTTTAATTCACCAGAAGCAAGAATTTGATCCAGTTTAGATTCTGCATTAGCTGTAAAAGGTAAAAGCACCATAAGTGCAAGTAAGATAAGTTTTTTCATAACTCCTTTTACCTATAAATGATGAATATTAACCTTATAACCTTGACGCACTATCATTTATCCAAGAATATAAATGCTCAGAAAATGAACGTCTAACAAATAAGTTTACTAAATTTTCACCTTTGTTGTGAATTGTCACATCAATATTATTTAGCAATGTTTGTGTTGTAGATCCTTTTTTTTCTTTAAAATCATTAAAATTAAACGGACTACCAGAGGAAAATAATTCATATATTTTGCTTCCTTCTAATTCAAAAAGTACAAACTGGTCTGTTACATCAACCACAGCACCTAAATTAGTCTTAGAAATACTGTTATATAAGCTTTCTTCTAGGGGATATTTATTTGTATCTTTTGCAATGATTTCATTTGATACAATCATCCATTCATCAGGGCTTAGCCAAATAGAGGTAAGTTTAGAACTTGATGAAGATGTATTTGCTTCTGTAGGCAAAATCATATCGAGCTGTTTGCCAACAGTAGTAAAAAACTCTCTTTTCTTTCCTCTTAGATTTAATTTCATAACAGGAGATAACTCTTTTACAGTTATTTCGTTGAAATTAATTTGATTATTAATAGGTGAATTATAATTAAGCATTTAACCTCTTATTTTCTGAATCAAAAAAAACTGGATTAGCTATTGTCACATTAATCGTCTTATTTTCCATAGGAATGAATAATTTTTTTCCCATCATGTTTTTTCCACCCCTTACAACAGCTAGAGCAATAGATTTTTTCAAATTTGGGCTATAGTAACTAGATGTTACATGACCAAGCATATTAACAGGAGATTGATTTAACTCTGAAACTATTTGAGCACCTTCTTCTAAAACTATATTTGGATCATCAGTTAAAAGACCTACTAATTGTTTTCTGTCTTCCTTCATTGTATCCGATCTATAAAGTGAACGTTTACCAATAAAATCATATTTCTTTTTACTTACTATCCAATCCATTTGAAGATCAATAGGCGTCATAGTTCCATCTGTATCTTGACCTACTATAATAAATCCCTTTTCAGCACGTAGTAAGTGCATGGTTTCGGTTCCATATGGGGTGATATTAAATTCTTTACCAGCTTCCATGCATTTTTCCCAAACCGCTTTACCATAATTTGCTTGAACATTAATTTCATAACTATGTTCACCGGTAAAACTAATTCTCATTATTCTACATTTGATGTTTCCAATTTGAGCATCTTTAAATGACATGTGAGGAAAATTTTCCTCAGATAAATTTAAATCAGGAATAATTTTATTTAATATTTTTTTACTGTTTGGTCCACAAATACTGGCTGTTGCATAGTGATCAGTAACAGAAGTTAGATAAACGTCCAGTTCTGGCCATTCTGTTTGCAAATAATCTTCAAGTTTACCTAAAACATTAGCAGCACCACCAGTTGTTGTGGTCATTAGATAATGGTTCTCTCCAAGTCTTGTTGTAACACCATCATCATAAACCATGCCGTCTTCATTCAACATTAAACCGTATCTACATTTTCCTATACCAAGTTTTGACCAAGCATTAGTGTAAACTCTATTTAAAAACTCTGATGCATCCGTTCCTTGAATATCAATTTTACCCAGCGTTGAAGCATCTAAAATACCAACGCTTTCTCTTGCTGCCATACTTTCTCTTTGAACAGCTTCATGCATTGACTCATTATTGATAGGGTAGTACCAAGCTCTTTTCCATTGACCAACATTTTCAAATTCAGCTTTATTTTCTATATGCCAATCATTCATAGGAGTTCTTCTAAATACATCAAAATATTCCCCAACATTACGTCCAACAATAGTTCCAAAAGTTAGTGGTGTATAAGGAGGTCTAAACGTTGTAGTTCCAAGTTCACCCATTTTAACATCAGCTGTATCAGCAATTATTCCAAGTGCATGCATATTGCCAAGTTTACCTTGATCAGTACCCATACCTGTTGTTGTGTATCTCTTTACATGTTCAATTGATCTAAAACCCTCTCTTAGAGCTAATTTTATATCTTTTGCTGTCGCATCATTTTGGTAATCTACAAATGGTTTGGTTTTTCCCAATGGTTTATCTGAAGGAAG
>JAOJAE010000037.1 GCA_028227525.1 Candidatus Pelagibacter sp.
TATTATTTTTAATTAACTGAAAAAAACCAAATCTTCTTGGATCATTATAAACAATCTTAAAGTTTTCAAAAAATAATTCCACGTGATTGTGTTTGTTTGGTAAAAATGGAGAATTGTAAAAACTAGTATTTGTATTTTTATTAGTAGATTTATTATTTACCACATGTATTGTTCCTGACATTCCAAGATGAATTATGCAGTGATTTTCTTTTGGCAAATAAATAATTAGGTATTTAGAAAACCTTCCTACTTTAATTATTTTTTTATTTAGAAAATGGCTAGTAAAGTTAGATGGAATTTTAAGTCTTAAATTTCTATTTCTTATTATTACTTTTTTAACCTTTTTTTGTTTAATTTTTTTATTAAGAGATTGTCTTACTATTTCTACTTCTGGTAATTCTGGCATTTCACACTATATTGAATATATATTTTTTTTTATGCAACAATATCTTCAAAATAAAAAAGGGCTAGTAGAAGGTGTATTCGACCAAGTCTACAATAAATATGACCTTATGAATGACTTTATGTCACTTGGTGTTCATAGGTTCTGGAAAAAAAATCTCATAAATATGATGAATCCATCTTTAGATAAATATTTAATTGATGTGGCCTGTGGTACTGGAGATATAGGAAAGCTTTATCTGGACAGTACTGATAAGAATAACAAAATTACTTGTGTTGATCCTAACAAAGGAATGATAAGCCAAGGTAAACAAAAGCTCTCTAATTACAAAAATATTAACTGGGTCATTTCTCCCGCAGAAAAACTACCCTTTGAAGATAACAAGTTTGATTTTTACACTATTAGCTTTGGACTAAGAAATACAAAAAATTTAAATAAAGCGCTTTCTGAAGCCTATAGAGTTTTAAAACCAGGTGGAAGATACCTGTGCTTAGAGTTTTCAAAAATACAGAACTCAAATCTTGATTTTATTTATAAAAATTATTCAAAATTAATCCCCATCATTGGCAAATTTGTTGTTGGTGAAAAAGAGCCCTATGAGTACCTAATTAAAAGTATAGAGCAATTTATTAATCAAGAAGAATTAATTGAATTAATGAAAAATAATAATTTTCAAAAATGTTCTTATAGAAATTTTTCTGGGGGGATTGTGTCAATCCATAGTGGGTGGAAGTACTAATGATCAAAAAACTTATAACCTTATTTAAATTAGGAAGAAAAATTGCTAAATCAGATATTTTAAGTATTGCCTCAAAATTTAAAAAACCACCTCTAGCAATAACAATATTATTTCAATTACTTTCAATTTCATTTTCTAAAAGTAATCAGCAAAACATAAGTACAAATGAAGGTGAAAGACTATCTATTTCTTTAGAGTCTATGGGTACTACATTTATAAAACTTGGGCAATTTTTAGCAACCAGACCCGATATTATTGGTGAAGAACTATCATCAAAACTTGAAAATTTACAAGATCGTCTTCCACCCTTTTCTATCAACGAAGCAAAAGAAATAATTAAAAAAGATCTTGGTCAAGATACATATAATTCAATAATTAACTTAAGTGAACCTATAGCGGCCGCATCTATTGCTCAGGTACACAAAGCTCAAATTAATGACAATGGAACAATTAAAGATGTAGCAATAAAAATTCTAAGACCAGATATTAAGAAAATATTCAATGAAGAAATTGATGCAATGATGTTATTTGCTTTTATCGTTGAGTCATTTGCAAAAAAAACAAAAAGATTGAAACTTGTTGAAGTTGTATTTTTACTAAAAGAAATAACAAATCTTGAAATGGATTTAAGATTTGAAGCAGCCGCAGCCAATGAATATGCGGAAAATACTAAAAATGATGCAGGGTTCAAGGTTCCACAAATTTATTGGAATTTTACAAGTGAAAATGTAATGACACTTGATTGGATTGACGGTGTATCAATAAGAGAAACTGAGGAATTAAAAAATAGAAATCTAGATACGAACAAAATTGCAGAAGATATTATTCAACATTTTCTAAGACATGCTGTAAGAGACGGTTTTTTTCATGCTGATATGCATCAAGGAAATATTTTCATTGATAATAGTGGTCAAATAGCTCCTATAGATTTTGGCATAATGGGTAGACTAGATAAAGTTAGTAAAAGATTTTTAGCTGAAATTTTATATGGATTTATTCAAAGAGATTATAAAAAAGTAGCTGAAGTGCATTTGGTAGCGGGATTAGTTCCAAATAATGTTCCAATTGATGATTTGGCTCAAGCTTTAAGATCAATAGGAGAGCCTATATTTGGTCAAGCAGTTAAAGATATATCTGGTGGTAAACTATTAAAGCAATTGTTTGACGTGACTGAAAAATTTAATATGCAAACTCAACCACAATTATTAATGCTACAAAAAACTATGGTAGTAGTTGAAGGAGTTGCTAGAAAATTAAATCCAGACACAAATATATGGACTACGTCTAAACCTGTACTTGAAAGTTGGTTAAGAGAAACTAAAGACCCAATAAATTCAATTACGGACACGTTAAACAATACCTCAGAAGTTTTAAAAAGATTGCCAGAATTTCCTGAGATTATGGATAAAGCAAATCAAGCTCTAACATATTTAGCTAGCGGTCAAATTCCTCAAAACTCAAACTCTTATACTGCTTTAAATAATAAAAAATCTGAAATGACTGCTTTTAGAAACCAATCTATTATTGGCTTATTAGTTCTTGTAATTATAGGGTTATTGGTATTTTAATTCGGCAAATGAAAAATCTCTTAGACAAAAAAATTCTTTATATAATTTGTGGTGGAATTTCTGCATATAAAAGTCTTGAAACAATTAGACTTTTTAAAAAAAATGGAGCTAAAATAAAAACAATATTAACTAACAGTGCTAAAGAATTCATAACGCCTCTTTCAGTTGCATCACTTTCACAAGGTAAAGTTTACAGCGATTTATTTAGTGTCGAAAATGAAACAGAAATGGATCATATTGCTTTATCAAGATGGGCAGATGTGATTTTAATTGCACCAGCTACAGCAAATACTATTACAAAATTAGCTCAAGGAACAACTGATGATTTGGCATCAACCGTAGTGCTAGCATCAAATAAAGAAATTTATCTAGCGCCAGCAATGAATGTTAGAATGTGGGAACATGAGTCAACAAAACACAACTTAAAAAAACTAATAAGCTATGGTTATAAACTTATTGGTCCAGAAGTTGGAGAAATGGCTTGTGGAGAATACGGTGAAGGAAAAATGTCTGAGCCTGATAAAATTTCTAACGAAATAAATAATTACTTTTTAAACCTAAAAAAAAATAAGAGATTAAAAGCACTAGTTACAGCTGGACCAACAAATGAATATATTGATCCTGTAAGATTTATTACGAATAAATCTAGTGGAAAACAAGGGTATGAAATTGCTAAATCTTTATCAAAAAAAGGTTTTGATACAACTCTTATTTCAGGACCAACTAACTTAAAAATTGATCATGATGTTAAGCTAATTGAAGTTGAAACAGCAAATGAAATGTTCATGGAAACTCAAAAAAACTTACCAGCCGATGTAGCAGTTTTTTCTGCAGCAGTAGCAGATTTTAAGGTTAATAAAAAATATAAAAATAAAATTAAAAAGCAAGATTCATTAAATTTAAACTTAGAAAAGAATGTAGATATTTTAAGTTATGTTTCGAACCATAATTCAATGAGGCCAGAACTTGTTATAGGATTTGCAGCTGAAACAGATAATGTTGAAAATAATGCTGAAAAAAAATTAAATAATAAAAATTGCGATTGGATTGTTGCAAACGATGTATCTAATAAAAAAATTGGCTTTAGTTCAGATTTTAATGAAGTAACAATTTACTATAGAGATAAAGATAAAGAAAAACTTTCATACAAAAAAAAATCTGAAATATCAGATGAAATAGTTGACAGAATAATTAATCAATTAAATTAATGACGAAAGTTCTTATAAAAAAACTAGACTCATCAGTTGAGTTACCTGTGTATAAAACTAACGGTGCATCAGGAATGGATTTAATGGCTTTTATAAACGAGCCAATTAAACTAAAGCCACAAAATTCATGTTTGGTTCCAACTGGTATTTCTGTTGCATTTCCTAGTGAATATGAAATTCAAATTAGACCAAGATCTGGTTTGGCTGCTAAAAACAATATTAGTGTTTTAAACACACCCGGAACAATAGATAGCGATTATAGGGGTGAAATTAAAGTTATTCTCTATAATCATGGTAACACTGATTTCTTAATAAATAATAAGGATAGAATAGCTCAAATGATTTTAACGCCTGTGATTAAAATGAATTTGGAGGAAACAGATACTCTACCTGAAACAGTTAGAGGAGAGGGTGGATTTGGCTCAACTGGAAAATGAGTTCAAAGTTAAGTAAAAATCAGCTTGAAAAGTATTCAAGACAAATTATTTTAAAAAATATTGGTGTCTTAGGTCAAAAAAAAATTCTTAATTCAAGAGTATTAGTAATCGGCATGGGTGGATTGGGTTGTCCTGTGGCTGAATTTTTAACAAGATCGGGCATTGGCTCTATAGGAATTGTAGACCATGATTTAGTTAGTCTATCAAATATACACCGACAAACTTTGTATGATGAAAAAGATATAGGAAAATCAAAAGTTCATGTGG
>JAOJAE010000038.1 GCA_028227525.1 Candidatus Pelagibacter sp.
CTCGGTGTTATTGGAATTGATCACGGCCATATCTTTGACATGTTAGATGAAATGTTAAAAGAAGGATGTACTTGTGATTATTTTTGGACCGAGGGCTCACCATTAACATTAAAAGAATTTAACCAAAAATACCCGAATATCAAAAGAGTAGAAAATAAAAGTGAGATTTTAAACGATAATAAAATAGATATGATTTTAATTTCCTCTATTCCAAAAGACAGAGCAATTAATTCTATTGAAGCTTTAAAATCTGGTAAAGATGTTATGGTAGATAAGCCAGGATGTACAACTTTAGATCAACTAGAAGATTTAAAACGAACTGTAAAACAAACTGGTAAAATTTGGTCAGTAAATTTTTCTGAAAGATTTCATGTTGCTGCCGTTGCTAAAGCAGAACAATTAGTTGCAGAAGGTAAAATTGGAAAAGTAAAACAAACAATGGGGACTGGCCCTCATAGACAGGGAAATTATGAAAGACCTAATTGGTTTTACGAACGTGAAAGCTATGGTGGAATAATTACAGATATAGGTTCTCACCAAATTCATCAATTTTTAGTATTTACAAATTCTAATAAAGCTAAAATTACTCATTCGATTGTAGAAAATACTACTAAAAAAGAATTTCCAGGTTTTCAAGATTTTGGAGAGATCAATCTTACTGGAAATGGTGGACATGGATATATTCGTTTAGATTGGTTTACTCCAGATGCACTTCCAACGTGGGGAGATGGAAGATTATTTATCCTAGGAGACAAAGGTTTCATTGAAATAAGAAAATACACAGATCTTGCCAAATCAGATTCTGGAAATCATTTGTATTATGCAAATAATGAAGAAGTAAAACATATAGATTGTAGAGATGTTAAGCTTCCATATTTTGGAAATTTAATTAATGATGTATTAAATAGAACCGAGACAGCTTGCTCTCAAGAACTAACCTATTTAACAATGGAACTTGCAATTAAAGCACAAGAAATAGCAGAAAAAAAATGAGTAAATTTCAAGTAGCCATTATAGGAACAAATATAGGTGCAAAACATTATGAAGATTTTCAAAAAGTTTCAGACAGATTTGACGTACATACAATTTGTGGACTGACAGCAGAGCCTGTTGAAAATATACTGCCAGCTAATTCTGATACTAAAATTTCACTTAATTTTGATGAGGTATTAAAGATAAAAGAAATTGATATTGTTGACATATGTCTTCCGCCCCATTTACATTTTTCTGCCTGCAAACAATCTCTTGAAGCAGGCAAACATGTTATATGTGAGAAGCCATTAGTATCAAGTTTAGAAGAATTAGATAAACTGCAACAATTAAGTAAAGAGACTGGCAAAACTATTTTTCCAATTTTTCAATACAGATATGGTCCAGGATTTTCAAAATTAAAAGCTTTAATTAAATCAGGACTTGCTGGAAAACCATTGGTTGCCTCATTGGATACCCACTGGAATAGAGGTAAGGAATATTATTCAAAAGCTTGGCGAGGAACTTGGAAAGGTGAACAAGGAGGAGCAATCTTAAGTCATTCAATTCATATTCATGATCTTATAAGCATGATTTTTGGACCAGTTTCAAATGTGTTTGCAAAATTAACAACGAGAGTAAATGATATTGAGGTAGAAGATTGTGCTGCACTATCTATTGAAATGAAAAATGGAGCTTTAGTTACAAGCTCTATAACATTGGGTGCTGCAGAAGATGTTAGTAGAATTAAAATTTGTTTTAGCAATCTAACCGTAGAGTCTGGTGGTTCACCTGATAAACCTTATAATCCAGGTGATGATACATGGAAATTTTTAGCACGAGAACCTGTAACACAAAATCAAGTTGATAAAGTTTTGTCTAATGTTCAATTAACAAAGTCTTGGTACGCCGGTATATTTGATGAAATAGGAAAAAAATTAGATGGCCACACAAGTGACGAAGTCACATTATCAGATGCGCGTGGATCTTTAGAATTTGTTACAGCAGTTTATGACTCTTCACGACAAGAGAAAAATATCTATCTACCAATAAGTAAAGACAACCCTCTTTACAAATCTTGGGTTCCAGAGACTAAATAATGATTTTTAAATTTTTGGTATTTGACTGCCAATTTTATAAAGATCGTATCCTTTAATTACTGCCTCACGATCTGCAATTTCTAAATACCATCTCGATAAATTTTGATAATTCTTTAATCCAATATCGTGCCACTCATGTCTTGCAAGCCAAGGCCATGTTGCAATATCAGCTATGGTGTAATTTTCACCAGCTAGAAATTTAGATTGTTTTAATCTGTTATCTAATTCTTGATATATTCTCTTAGCAATTTTGAAATATCTCTTTTCACCAAATTCACTTTTTCCAGGATTATAATGATGAAATTGATGATGTTGACCTATCATTGGACCGATCGTTCCCATTTGAGCCATTAGCCACTGATTAATTTTAAGTTTTTCATTTTTATCATAAAACTTTCCGCTTTTTTCGGCCAAGTAAATTAAAATTGCTCCAGACTCAAAGATGCTTTCATTATTTTCATGATCAATGATTACAGGAATTTTACTAAAAGGACTTATTTTTACAAATTCAGGTTTAAATTGTTCGTCATTACTTATGTCTACTTTAGTTACTTTGTAATCATAACCAATCTCTTCGAGCATAATTGAAATTTTTTTACCGTTTGGGGTATCGGCAGTAAAAAGTTCTATCACTTTTTAACACCTAGTCTTTCTTGTGCAGCTTTTGATGTAGTTGTAAATTCAAATCTTAATTTTTCATCAGGTTTTGCATACTTAAAACAACCTCTTGCAGCCAATGCTCCTTCATGAAAGCCAGATAGAATTAACTTTAATTTACCTGGATAGGAGCAAATATCGCCAATAGCAAATATACCATCAATATTTGTTTCAAAATTTTCTGTATTAACTTCAACTGTTTTTTTATCAATATTTAATCCCCAATCTAATATTGGTCCAAGCTGCATGATTAAACCAAAGAAACCAAGAACATAATCTGTTTTAAATTCTTTTACTTCTCCATCTTCATGTTTAATTTTAACTGAATCAATATTTTTATCTCCTAAAACTGAGTCTATTTTGTATTTTGTATATAAATTTAATTTTCCTTGATCACTAAGCGCTTTAACTTTTTGAACACTAGACTCTGCACCACTAAAACCATCTCTTCTATGAATTAAATTTACTTTAGATGTATTTGATAGTTCAATTGCCCAATCTAATGCTGAATCTCCACCACCAAAAACTGACACTGTTTTGTCTTTAAAAATTGATTTATTTTTAATTGAATAAAATAGAGAACTTCCTTCAAATTTTTCACATTCTTTTAATGGAAATTTTCTAGGTTCAAATGATCCAACGCCACCTGCTATAACAATACTTGCTACATCAAATTCTTGGTTGCCACTTGTTTTAACATGCCATCTATTTTCAACTTTTTTAAGCTGTTCTACTCTTTCATTTAAATGAAACTTAACGTTAAAAGGTTTTATTTGTTGTAATAAATTATTAGTTAACTCTTCCCCAGTACACTCAGGTATTGCTGGAATGTCATAAATTGGTTTGTCTGGATAAAGTTCAATACATTGACCTCCCGCTTTATCAAGATTGTCCACTATCTGACAACTTAATCCAATAATACCTAATTGATGCGCGCAAAACAAACCTGTCGGCCCTGCTCCAATTATTAATACATCTGTTTTATTCATTTAACCTTGTTTTGATGGAATGTTAACTACTAGACCATCTAATTCATCTGAAACAATTAGCTGACAACTTAATCTACTGTTCTGTTTTGGCTCAAATGCCATATCCAACATGTCTTCTTCACCGTCTTCTTTAACTGGAAGTTTATCAAGCCACTCTTCATTTACATAAACATGACATGTAGCACACGCCATTCCCCCTCCACAATCAGCATCAATTCCTGGAATATCATTTTGAACTGCGCCCTCCATAACAGTAAGTCCATTTTGAACTTCAATTGTATGAGTTTTGCTATCGTGAGTGTTATATGTAATTTTTGCCATGGGCTATATATAGTTTTTTATTTAGATAGAACAAGTCAGTAAAAACAAACTAAGTCTATTTTTAGACACTTTGTAATTGGGGTATATCTTTTTTTATAAAATAACTCGTATCTTCTCTCTGTTTAATCAACGCTGGTATTATCTCACTATAAGCATCTATCAGTCCATTATTTGGTTTTGGTAATTGATCTTTTATATGATGGTGAAGTTTATCTAAATTATAAGATGGAACGGTTGGAAACATATGGTGTGTTAAATGATATTCCATTTTCCAATATAAAAAACTTAGTATTGGATTTAAGTACATTTCTCTTGTTGAAAACCTATGATCTTTTATATTTCTTGCAAGTCCCGCATGCTGAGTAAAGGCAACTAGTTTGTGTAAAGTTTTTCCATAAAATTGCGGAAGTACAAAGTAAAGTAATGGCATCCAAGAGGAAGCAACTATTGACCATAAAATAATTAATAACCAAATTGCAACGTAAATTCTTGAACTAAAAATTACTTTTGCTTGTGCTTTTTCAGGAATACAG
>JAOJAE010000039.1 GCA_028227525.1 Candidatus Pelagibacter sp.
CTCAAGCCAATATAAAAGTTTATCAAATTATTGAAAATCTTTTTTTAATTCTAAAAAATCAAGATTGGTTAAAAAAATATATTTTCTGGGAATTAGATTTATTAAAACTTCTTGGTTATGATTTAGAGCTAGAAAATCTTGTTGAAAAAGACACTGTTGAAAATAAAACAGTATATTATGCAAGCTCTTCAAATGAAAAAAGGTTTGTTCCTAATTTTTTAATAGAAAAAGATTTGGAAGTTAATGATATAAAAACATTATTAAATGGTTTGAAATTAGTTGGAGATTATCTTGATAAAACAATTTTAAAACCAAATAATTTGAATTACCCAAATAGCAGATTGTTATTTATTAACTCTTTAAAGTAGTTATTTTATAATTTTATCAATTCTATCAGCGTAGTAACTAACAATTGCATTAGCGCCAGCTCTTTTAAATGCGACTAAGCTTTCAAAAACAGCATCTTCGTTAATTAATTTTTTTTGTATCGCATTTGATATTAAACTGTATTCACCTGAAACTTGATAAGCAAAGACTGGTATTTTAAACTTTTCTTTAATTGATTTAATTATATCTAAATAGGGCATTCCTGGTTTTACCATAACCATATCTGCGCCTTCTTTAATATCAAGTGCAACCTCTCTTAAAGCTTCGTCACTATTTCTAAAATCCATCTGATATGTTTTTTTATCACTTTTTAATGATCCTTTAGATCCAACAGCATCTCTAAAAGGACCATAGAAACTTGAAGCATATTTGGCTGCATAAGATAAAATTTGAACATTTTGGTAACTTGATATATCTAATGCTTTTCTTATTTTTCCAATTCTTCCATCCATCATGTCTGATGGAGCCAAAACATCACAACCCATTTCAGCTTGTAATAAAGATTGATTAATTAAAACTTCTATTGTCTCATCATTTATAATTTGGTTTGATCTAATTAGTCCATCGTGACCATGTGATGTATAAGGATCTAAAGCTACATCACACATAATGCCTATTTGATCTTTATATCTTTTTTTAATTTCAATGATTGCTTTACAAACTAAGTTATTTTTATTGAGTGACTCTGAGCCAATTTCATCTTTTAGACGATTTTTAGTTTTGGGGAAAAGAGCAACCATTGGTATACCTTTATGGATCGCTTTATCAATAATTTGGGCCAATCTGTTAATTGTATACCTATAAACATTTGGCATAGATTTAATGGACTCTTTTTTATTTGAGCCATCAATAAGAAAAATAGGCAAAATAAAGTCACTTGGACTTAGTGTATTTTCCTGAATTAGCTTTCTTGACCAGCTAGACTTTCTATTACGTCTTAATCTCAAGCTTGGATATTTTCCTGTAATCATGTTTAATTACTCTTTATTAATGCGACAAAAGTATTATACAAATATATATTAAAATAAGTACAAAACAATTTCGATGACCATAAATAACACAAAAGTTGTAGATCTTAACATAAAAAAAGATGATAGGGTTTTGGATTTTAGTGACTTCCAAAAGCAAAATATTAAATTTGATATTAATAAATTACAAGAAGCCTATAATCAAATTGCTCAAATTAAAAAATTTGATGATGGTGGTGGCGTAACTCATTTTGGTGCTATTTCATTAACTCAAATACCTGGTGATCCAGACTCTATAAAAGGTAGTAAGGCAAGAGGTGTATATTGGACTAAACCTGATAAAACAGGAAAAGAAGTTTCAAGAGATGTTGAAATAGATGAAAGTTCATATTCAGAATTTATTAAAGACTATGAAAATACATATTTTAAAGAAGTATATGATGTATTGTCTTCAAAATATAAATTAGGTCGTGTAAGAATTTTATTAAAAGAGCCTAGATCAACTCTAAGTTGGCACAGAGATCCAGAGCCAAGATTGCATGTACCAATAATTAGTAATCCTGGTTGTTTAATGGTGATCGATAATGTAGCAAAGCATATGCCAGCAGATGGATCTGTTTGGGTAACTAATAACACTAAATATCATAATGCATTTAATGGAGGTGAAGAAAACAGAATTCACTTAGTTGCTTGCGTACTAGATTACAAATTTAATTAATTTGAGAAAAATATTTATTTCATCAGACCATGCGGGGTTTAAATTAAAAGAAGCTATTAAAGTATATTTATTAAAAAAAAAATTAAAATTTCAAGATTTGGGTCCTTACAATAATGATAAAGTTGACTACCCTGATTATGCTCACAAAGTGGCTAGAAGGGTAAAGATTAGTAAAAACAATATTGGCATTTTGGTCTGTGGCTCTGGTATGGGAATGAATATTGCAGCGAATAGACATAATAATATACGTGCTGCACAATGTTTTAACTTAAAATCTACAAAATTATCAAGATTGCATAACGATGCAAATATCATTACATTAGGCTCAAGACTGTTAACTAAAAAAAATGCCTTAAGTTTTGTTGGTGTTTTTTTAAAAACTAAATTTGAAGGTGGAAGACATTCTACAAGAATTAAAAAAATTTAATTATGTCTAGTGAAAAAAATTATTTAAATGATAGTTATAAAAGTTTTTTTGAAGATAGTTTGTCTAAAAAAGACCCAGCACTTTACAAAGCAATTCAAGATGAGCTTTTAAGACAGCAACAACATATAGAGTTAATTGCTTCTGAAAATATAGTTTCTCAAGCAGTTTTAGAGGCACAAGGTTCAGTATTAACTAACAAATATGCCGAAGGTTATCCTGGTAAAAGATATTACAATGGATGTGAACATGTTGATGTAGCTGAAAATTTAGCCATAGAGAGATTAAAAAAATTATTTAATTGTAAATTTGCTAATGCACAACCTCATTCTGGCGCTCAGGCAAATGGAGCAGTATTTTTAGCTTTATTGAATCCTGGAGACACATTTATGGGAATGAGCCTGAATTCTGGGGGTCACATTACTCATGGATTAAAAATTTCAATGTCAGGAAAATGGTTTAATGCGATCGGGTATGATGTTGATAAAGAATCTGAACTTATCGATTATGATAATGTTGAAAAACTTGCCTTAGAACACAAGCCAAAATTAATTATTGCTGGTGGTAGCGCTTATTCAAGAGTAATAGATTTTAAAAGATTTCGAGAGATAGCAGACAAAGTAGGTGCGTATTTAATGGTTGATATGGCTCATTTCTCAGGTTTAGTTGCTGGAAAAGGTTACCCAAATCCTTGTGATCATGCTCATGTAGTTACCTCAACAACACACAAAGTATTTAGAAGTGCAAGAGGTGGAATAATTCTAACCAATGAAGAAGAGCTTTCTAAAAAATTTAATACAGCTGTATTTCCTGGTTATCAGGGTGGACCTTTAATGCATATTATAGCTGCTAAGGCAGCCGGATTTCAAGAAGCATTACAACCAGAGTTTAAAGATTATATTAAATCAGTTTTAGCTAATGCAAAAATGCTAGCTGAGACATTAAAAAATAATGGTTTTAAGATTTATTCAGATGGAACTGATACTCATCTAATGCTAGTAGATCTAAGACCCTACAATGTTAAAGGAAATTTAGCAGCAGAAAGTTTATCTAGAGCAAATATTACTTGTAATAAAAATGGAATTCCTTTTGATACTGAAAAACCAATGATTACGTCTGGCATTAGACTTGGTACTCAAGCAGCAACTACTAGAGGTTTTGGTTTAAATGAGTTTAAAAAAGTTGGTGAACTAATTACTAAGACAATCAAAGGATTATCTGAAAATCCAAATAATAATAGTAAAATTGAAAATGAGGTTAAAAATGAAGTTATTACTTTAACTTCATCATTTCCAATATATAAGAATTTATAAGAAATGATTTGTTCAATTTGCAAAAAAGGTGAAACTTCAGTTGTTGACTCTCGGCCAACAGAAGACGGTACAGCTATAAGAAGAAGAAGACTTTGTGTTTGTGGCGCTCGTTTTACAACATTTGAAAGAGTCCAATTTAGAGAGTTAATGGTAGTTAAAAAAAATGGAAGAAAATCATCTTTTGATAGAGATAAGCTTTCAAAATCAATTTATATTGCTCTTAAAAAAAGACCTATAGATACTGAAACAGCAGAAAAATTTATTAGCAATATATCAAGAGCCTTAGAAGAGCTTGGTCAAAGTGAAATTTCAACGAATACAATTGGAACAATGGTTATGGAAGGGCTTAAAGAATTAGATCCAGTTGCATATGTTAGATTTGCTTCTGTTTATAGAAACTTTAGAGAAGAAAAAGATTTTGTGCAATTTGTGGACAAGCTTGATGTCTACAAAAAAAGATAAATTTTCCAAAAAAGATAAACTTTATATGGAGCTTGCTCTTGATTTAGCAAAATCAAGAGATGGCCATACTGGTTCAAACCCATCTGTTGGATGTGTGGTTGTAAAAAATGATAAGATTATATCAATTGGACAAACATCTCCTAATGGAAGACCTCACGCCGAATATAATGCAATTAATAATTGCCATGAAAATATGGAGGGATCAAAGATGTATGTTACCTTAG
>JAOJAE010000004.1 GCA_028227525.1 Candidatus Pelagibacter sp.
TTATAATAATTGAAAATATACCAAATTTTAATGATAGTAATTCAAATCAACAAAACAGATTTATAACTCTTATCGATATTATTTATGAAAATAAGATAAAACTTTTAGTAAGCAGTGAAAATAGCTTATCAAATTTAAGCTCTTCAAATAGATTAGCTGAACCTTTCAAGAGAACACTAAGTCGTTTGCACGAATTAACATCTAAAAAAAATTAATTCTTTTTTTTCAATGTTTGGAATGCTTCAAGAGCAGAAGCTCGAGCTTTTTCATGAATGACAATTGGCTGAGGGTAATCTTTGCCAATTATAGTTTTAATTGCTTGTTGATATTTTAATTCCATTTCCCACGGTTTATGAATAAATTTACTTGGCACTTTATCTAATTCAGGAACCCATTTTTTTACATATAAACCCTCTTTATCAAACTTTTCACCCTGTAAAATAGGGTTAAAAATTCTAAAGTAGGGTGCTGCATCTGCTCCGCAGCCAGCAACCCACTGCCACTGCGCAACATTGTTAGCCTTATTAAAATCTAATAAACAATTTCTAAAATGTTTTTCACCTTCGGTCCAATTGATCCTTAAATGTTTAACAAGAAAAGATCCAACTACCATTCGAACTCTATTATGCATCCAGCCTGTTTCATATAACTCTCTCATACCAGCATCGACTATTGGATAACCCGTCATTCCTGTTTTCCATGCTTTAAGATATTTCTCATTCTTAACCCATGGAAATTTATCAAAATCTTTTCTATAATTTCCTTTCAAGAATTCTGGAAAATAATTAATCAAACTATGTGAAAACTCTCTCCATCCAAGTTCATTAATATATTTTCTATACCCAATTCCTTTAGATTTTATTCCATTACATTTTCCCCAAATATTTGCCACGTGAATTTGACCATGTTTTATATAGGGCGAAAGTTTTGATGTTCCTTCAACAGATGGTATATCTCTTGTGGTTCCATAGTCTTTAATCTTACTTTCTATTAATTCATTTAGAATTTTTTTAGAATCATTCTCAGATATTTTCCAGTATTTATCAAATTTTTTATACCAATCTTTTTGAGGCAAAATATTTTTTGGTTCAATATAGTTTTTAAAAAAAGTTTTTTCTTTAGTCTTTTTTTTAACAATATAATTTTTTGAAGGAGGCTGACTTAAATATTTTTGTTCAGCAGTTCTCCAAAAAGGGGTAAAAACTTTAAAAGGTGTTCCATCATTTTTAGTTACATCTTGAAATTCATTTAAAATATTTCCTTTAAAGTATTTAAAATTGATTTCATTTTTTAAAAAGATGTCTCTAATTTTTTTTCCAGTATTAATTACATCTGGCTCATAAACTTTATTCCAATATATAGAAAGATTGTCTTTCTTCTTAATTTTTGAAAAAATATCTAATTCATCACCTTTTACTATCTGAAGATTAATATTGTATTTAGATAAGTCTTTTTTAAAAGCTTCTAATGATTTCGAAACCCACCATTTTTGGGCTTCTGTTTGATTATCAAAATTTTTATTATTATAGATAAATAAGGAAATTACACTTTCATGATTTTGTGTTGCAAAAGATAAAGCAGGATTATCTTCTAATCTAAAATCATCTCTTATCCAAAAAATTCCTGTATCCGACATCTAATTAATTTTGATTAATCAATTTTTGATACATTTCTTGATCAGTATCACCTTCACAGCCAATTAGTAATACATTAGAGCTTTGATCTAAATTTAAACTCTGTTTTATGTTTTGATCCTCACAACTAGCAATTAAGCTAATTACTCCTGGTGCAGAATTTTCTCCTGCTATTATTGGTTGATCGCTAAAACTAGAATTTCCTAATAATTTCATTGTTTTTGGAATATCATCATCTGGTAAACTAATACAATGTTTTACTGAATTCTTAAGTATTTCCCATGGCACTAAAGATACTTCGCCACAAGACATTCCACCCATTAAACTCTCTCTTTTAATATCAAGTTTTTCTATTTTTCCTGTTTTAATACTTTCCAAAACACATGCTGCACTATCTGGTTCAACTACCAGTGTGACGGGTACATAATCTAAATATCTTGCAATACCTGCAACCATGGCTCCAGCCATTCCACCAACGCCTGCTTGTAAAATTATATGTGAAATTTTTTCATTATTAATTTGATCAATAATTTCCTTCATCATAACTGTATAGCCAGCCATTGTGTAGGTAGGTACTTGCATATAATCTTTCCAAGCAACATCTTGAACTATTTGCCAATTATTTTCTGTTGATTGTTTAATGCACTCAATTAATGATTTTTCATAATTTCCTTTTACTTTAATTACATCTGCTCCAAGATCTGCCATGGCTTGACCTCTAGCTTCACTAACAAATTCGCTAATAAAAATTTTGCACTTAAGCCCCAATCTTCTTGCACCCCAAGCCACAGATCTTCCGTGATTACCAGCTGTTGCGGTAGCAACTACAATATCTTTATTTCCTTGTGTCACTTTCTCAACTGCATAAGCACCACCTAAGGCTTTAAAAGATTTTAAATCAAATCTTTTACTTTCATCTTTGTAATAAATATTATTTAAGTTTAATTCTTTAGATAATTTATTTAATGAAATCAAAGGAGTAGGGGCATATCCATCCCATTTTGAAATACTTGAATAAGCATCATCAATTTCTTTTTCTGATAATGAATTTAATATTTGTTTCTTATCAAATGAATAATTTTTGTTGTCTAAAAATTCAGAAAATTTCCATTGATGACCATTAGATAAAATTGTCATTCTAACAGTCTAAAGTATTATCTTTTTCCCATTTAGTGACTGGTTTTTTCTTATTAAATAAAGATTTACTTTTAAAATCCTTTATCTCAGAATTTTTAAGTTTTATATAACTTGCAATTACATCTTTTCCAAAAGCATCAGCAAGTGGTTTGCTTTTTTGAAGCATTGAAATTGCCTGACTAACATCATTGGGTAGTTTTTTAAGTTTTGGATATTTTTTGTAATCTTTGTACATATTGCAATGCAAAGGTTTTCCAGGGTTTAATTTTTTATTAATTCCCTCAAGACCAGCAGCAATTATTCCCGCCTGAAGTAAATACGGGTTTGCTGATCCATCCATTAATCTCAATTCAAATCTTCCTTGATCTGGAATTCTAATCATATGTGTTCTGTTATTACCTGTGTATGAGATACTACTTGGTGACCAAGTGGCTCCAGATTTTGTTGGTGGAGCATTAATTCTTCGATAACTGTTAATTGTTGGGTTGAAAAATGCAGACAGTGCCTGAGTGTTATTCATTATACCCCCTAAGAAATTGTAAGCTAATTTGCTAAGACCAAGCGCATCTTTCTTGTCTAAAAATTTATTGTTCTTTCCATTCCAAACGGAAACGTGTGCATGACAACCATTTCCAGTCAAATTATGAAAAGGTTTTGGCATAAAAGTTGCTCTTAAACCATGTTTTTCAGCCAAGCTTTTAACCATATATTTAAAAAATACATGTCTATCTGCTGTAACTAATGAGTCTGTATAATCCCAGTTCATCTCAAATTGACCATTAGCATCTTCATGATCATTTTGATAAGGCTTCCATCCCATCGTAATCATGCAATCACAGATTTCTTTAATTAAATCATACCTTCTCATTAAGGCTGATTGATCATAGCAAGGCTTCGATTGAATATCTCTTTGATCGGCAATTGATGAACCATCTTCTGAAATTAAAAAATATTCACATTCAACTCCAGACTTCATCTGTAATTTTTTTTGAGACATTTTTTTAATTTGTTCTTTAAGCATTACTCTTGGTGAAGCTTTTACAGGTTTACCATCCATATATAGATCAGATGCCAACCAACCAATTTCTTTGTTCCATGGTAATTGAATTAAACTATCTGGATCAGGAACTCCAAACATATCACTATCTGCAGGTGTCATATCTAACCAAGTAGCAAATCCCGCAAATCCCGCAAATCCCGCTCCATTTTTTTGCATCTCAGCTATCGCTTGAGCAGGAACTAGTTTAGATCTTAAAACTCCAAACAGATCTACAAAACTTATTAGAAAATATTTTATTTTTTTTTGTTTAGCAATTTGGGAAAGATTTTTTGGCATAATTAATCCTACTTGTTTAAAAAGTTATAATCAATTATTTTTTTCCAGGTATCCAATCGGTACCAGCTAAAGGCACTCTTGCCATTGCAGCAGCCTCTACTGTTAAAGCAGCCAAATCTTCTGGTTCTAAATTTCTAACATCTGACTTTCCATTAGCTCTAGCTAAAGTTTGCAACTCTAAGGTTAAAGTTGTTAGATAGTTTTTAATTCTTTTTCCAGCTTCAATAGGATTTAATCTTTTTTCAAGTTTTGGATCCTGTGTTGCAACACCTACTGGACATCTTCCTGTATGACAGTGATGACAATAACCAGGTTCTGTTCCAAGTTTTTTATAGTCTTCAACATATAATTCAGCATTACAGTTTAAAGCCATCATTGCAGCAGAACCAATTGATACTGCATCTGCACCCATGGCCATTGCTTTTGCAACATCTGCTCCACTTCTAATTCCCCCTGAAACAATCAATTGAACTTTTCTATGCATATTTAATTCTTTAAGAGCGTCCACTGCTTCCCTTAATGCACCTAAAGTTGGAATTCCCACATGTTCAATGAACACATCTTGAGTGGCTGCCGTACCACCTTGCATTCCATCAAGTACAACCACATCTGCTCCTGCTTTAACAGCTAATGTTGTATCGTAATAAGGTCTTGCTGCTCCAACTTTTATATAAATTGGTTTTTCCCAATTAGTAATCTCTCTAAGTTCTTGAATTTTAATTTCTAAATCATCAGGTCCAGTCCAATCAGGATGTCTACAAGCACTTCTTTGATCTATTCCTTCCGGTAAAGTTCTCATTCCTGCAACTCTTTTATTAATTTTTTGACCAAGTAACATTCCACCACCACCCGGTTTTGCGCCTTGTCCAACTACCACTTCAATAGCATCCGCTTTTCTTAAATCATCAGGATTCATGCCATATCTAGAGGGTAATAGTTGATAAACTAAATATTTAGATGAACCTCTCTCTTCTTGTGTCATACCACCGTCACCAGTAGTTGTTGAAGTTCCCATCGCAGATGCTCCTCTGCCTAATGCCTCTTTTGCATTAGCGCCTAATGCGCCAAAACTCATACCAGCAATTGTAATTGGGATATCGAGTTTAATAGGTTTTTTTGCAAACCGATCTCCTAAAATAACTGAGGTGTTACACGTTTCTCTATAGCCTTCTAATGGATATCTAGACATTGATGCACCTAAAAAAACTAGATCATCAAAATCTGGAACTTTACGTTTGGCACCTAAACCTCTTATTTGATAAATTCCCTCGTTCGCTGCTCTTTGAATTTCTTTAATTGTTGAGCTTGGAAATGTTTTAAATTCTTTAAGATCTTTTTTCATTTAATATGCACCCACATTATCAATTTTAAAATTATATAAATTTCTAGAAGAACCATATCTTTTAAATTTTTTAGGGTCTTCAGAAATATTTAACTTTTTAAATAGTTTGGTTAATTCATCTATATTTTTTTTATCCATTTTCTTTTCTATACAGTCTGCACCTAAGCTTTTAACTTTACCTTTAACAAATATTTTTGCTTCATAAATTGAGTCCCCAAGATCTGCATCAGCATCGCCCATTATAACCAGGTTACCTTTTTGGGCCATAAAAGCCGACATATGACCTACAGAACCTTTAACAATTATATCTATTCCTTTCATTGATATTCCACATCTAGAACTTGCATCTCCCTCTATAATTAAAGCTCCTCCATGACCAGTGGCTCCAGCAGATTGTGAGGCATTACCTTTAACAATAATTTTTCCTGACATCATATTTTCAGCAACGCCAGTTCCAACATTTCCATGAATAGTTACATTTGCTTTTTGGTTCATGCCAGCACAGTAATATCCAGTATGACCTTTAATTGTAACATCTATATCTTCTTTTAAACCCGCACATATTGCATGTTGTCCTTGTGGGTTTAAAATTTCAAATTTTCTTGTATTTTTTTTTCTATCAACATTTTGAAGATATTGATTTACTTCTCTTAAAGTTTTTTTGTTTAAATCACAATTCATATATTACCAGTGATAGACAACGCCAGGTTTTGGTTCAAAAATTTTTGCTGAATTTACATTTGGAAGATGTGCCATAGCTTGAAATTCGGATGCAACTGCAACGTAGTCTTTTGTTTCAGCAACAACAGCAGGCTTACATGCAATTTCATCTCTTAATAATGCAAATCCATCTTTTGTACCTGCGATAAAAGTATAAAAACCATCTAAGTATTTTAAACTATTCTTTAGTGTTTTTTCTAAATTCTTACCTTTTGATATTTGATTTGAAATATATCCAGCTGCAACCTCAGTATCATTTTCAGAATTAAAGTTTTGTCCATCTTTTATAAGTGATCTTCTTACATTGTTGTGATTTGAAAGTGATCCATTATGAACCAAACATTCATCTTCTGATGTAGAGTAGGGGTGAGACCCTTGGGTTGTTATTGCGCTTTCAGTAGCCATTCTTGTATGACCAATTCCATGTGTTCCTGAAAAAGAGGATAGTTTAAATTTTTTAACTACATCTTTGGGATTACCTGTTTGTTTAAATATATTAATACTTTTTCCATAACCTACTAATGAAACTTCTGGCATTTCTATTTTTAATAAATCTAATATTTTAGAGGGTTTTTCGTTAGTCTCTAAAATTACATGGTCTGCATAGTTAGTTAGTTTTATTTTCTTAATAAATTTTGAAATTTTTGTTTTGAAATCTTTTTCTTTAAGATCGTTAATACAAATAGAATATTTAAAAATATTTTTATTTTCTTTTGTGTAAATTGCAAATCCTGCACTATCAGGACCTCTTGTTGCCATACCATCCAACATTCCAGATAGAAATTTACCTAAATGTTTTTCATATTTTTTTGTTTTTAAATATATTCCAACAATTCCACACATAATATTTTTGGCTTAGCTAAATAGGGTTTTTAAAAAATCTTTATAGTAGATAAGATTGACTACTACAATGATGATAATAGCCGCTATTACTCCATATTTAGCTTTAGGAAAAACTACCCCTCTCATTTTGGTAGGTCTTAATTCTTCATTTTTTTCTTTATCATCCATATTTTAATCCAAAAAAAAGGGCGCCACAATTAAGTAGCGCCCAAACTTTTATTTTTAATTACCAATCGGTAACGTTGCTTTTATGATCATTAGCACCATGTCTTTTCTTAGCTAATCTAGAAAGCTCCTCACTTTCAGATTTGTTAGTAATGACATGCCACCCGATCCATATAACTATACCTAGAATAACCAGTAAAGTTTCAGTGGATCCAGCTCCCGGATAAACTGCACCGACAACCTCCTTAGCACTTAAATGATCTATCCAGTTTGTAACTGTAGCCATATTTTTCTCCTTTACCTGGTTGCAGATGAAACTGCTTTTTCATCTTCTTTAGCAGACTCCATCATTTCATAGTCTAATCCAGCTATTTCTACTTCACGAGGGATTCTTAATTTACCCATACCGCTTAGTACTTTAGCTATGATATAGCCTGGTAACATTCCAAGAACACCAAACATTATTATTGCTCCTAAGAATTGTCCCAGTGGATTGATTGTTGCGTAAGTTGATCCGTCCCACATAGCTCCTACACTGTATCCAGATGAAGGATAGCCATTTAAAACAAATCCACAAATTACAAGACCAACAAAACCAGCATAACCATGTACTGCTACTGCACCAACTGCATCATCAATTTTGAACTTACGTTCAACCCAGTAATGTAGTTTGTATGCAATCACAACACCGATCATACCAATGATCATTGCTTGAATTGGATGATATAAATCATTTCCAGCTGAAGCACATATAACACCTGCTAGTCCACTTGAGTAAGTCCAGAAAGGATCGCCTTTGGCGACCACGTATCCGGCCAATAATCCTCCTGATAATGACATCAAGAAGTTAAAGGTAATTCCACTCAGTGTGGTAGGGGTTACATAAATGTTTGTAGCCGTCCAATAGGTTACACCTTCCATTCCGTACTCAGGCCCAAGATCAAATATCGGTATATTACATGCCGCATAAAATCCCCAGAAACCAGTATAAATTAAAAATAATCCAACTGTTACTAGCCAAGGATTTCTTGGTCCTATATTTCTTGGCTCACCACTTGATGAGAATTTTCCAATTCTTGGCCCTAAAACCACTAGAACACCTAAAGCAAATCCACCCGCAATTGCGTGAATTACTCCTGATGCATAAGCATCATGATATCCTAATATTTTAAGCATCCATCCATCAAAGTGCCATCCCCAAGCAGCATCAATTGTCCAAAATACAGATCCAATTGCAATCGCTAAAATTCCAAATGCAAAAGTTGTAATTCTTTCAATGATTGCTCCAGAAACAATTGAAGCAGCTGTCCATGAAAATAGTAAGAATGCAGCCCAGAATACTCCACTTATGTGATCTCCTAAATTGATCGCCATAAATTCTGAGTTAGCTAAATACCATTTAGCACTAAAAGTACTGTCATCAGTAATTAATGCAGTGCTTTCATTCATTATTGAAGGTGCAATTCCAGGTCCTGTTGGAAATGCCCAGTAAATCCACCAACCAAAGAAAAACCAAGTTACTGTAACCAATGGTATCAGCATTGTATTTTTCATAAGAGTATGTTGGTGATGTTTGTATCGAGAAGCTCCAACTTCATACATACAGAAACCGACATGAATTAAAAACATCAGTACCACTGTTACCCAGTAGTAAAATTCTGTAAATATGGTTGTAAGAGCACCTAACTGATCAGTCATATTCTCTCTCCCATATTAGTTTATGAAACCCTATAAAATTTTATGGGGTGTGACAAACAAAACAATTCTTAAAAACCTAGTGTGAACACTAGGTTTTTAAATAAATATCAACTTATAATTGTGTGATTAAAATTTTAGATAAGCTTTTTTCAAATCAACAAGAGGGTGTTTTGGAGACATTTGAAACTTAACTAAAAGTTCCCTTGCAATCATATCTCTATCTTGTTGGTTGTTTGGAAGTTTGATTGAACTTGGAATAGTTACCCAACCATTTGCATTTCTACAAAATACTGCTGGTCTTCCTTCTTCATAACCCATATGAACATCTTCTAACCAGTTAAGATCATCCCATCCCATAGCTTCTACATATTTTTTTAGAAAAGGAGTTATCTTAGAGTAGTCAGGTAAAAGATTAACGTCATATCTATAACCAATCGACTGACCGATCATCTTTTCTCTGGCTGTTTCTTTTTTCTTGCCTAATTGTTGATCTTTGCCAGCTTTTGTTTTTTTTATTTTTTTTGTTTTTTTCTTAGCCATGTTTACCTCTATATTTTGTGATAGTTGTCGACACCAACTGTATAGTTAGTTCCTGCTAATGGAACTTTTGCTAAAGCAGATGCTTCCGTAGTTAATGCAGCTAAATCTTCAGGCTCTAAAGAGTGGATATTAGTTTTACCACATGCTCTTGCTAAAAGTTGTGCTTCTAACGTCATTGAATGTAAATAGTTGTAAACTCTAAGAGCAGCGTCATCAGGATTTAATCTTGCTCTTAATTTAGGATCCTGTGTTGCAACACCAACTGGACAACGGCCTGTATGACAATGATAACACTCACCAGCTTTTACACCCATTTCTTTTTCAAAATTAGCCTCAGGTATATCTTTATTGCAGTTCAAAGCGATCATAGATCCAGTTCCAATCGCAATTGCATCAGCACCTAATGCTAAAGCTTTTGCCATATCTGCACCATCTCTAATACCACCAGCATAAATTAAAGTAACTTTTCCAGTTTTACCCACATCATCAATGGCTCTTCTAGCTTCTCTGATTGCAGCAATTCCTGGAATACCAGTATTTGCAGCAGCAATATGCGGGCCGGCACCAGTTGAACCTTCCATTCCATCTAAGTAGATAGAGTCAGGGTCACATTTTGCAGCCATACGGACATCATCATAAACTTTTGATGCACCAAGTTTTAATTGAATTGGCACTTTATTTTTTGTTAATTGTCTTAACTCTTCAACTTTTAAAGCTAAATCATCAGGACCTAACCAGTCAGGGTGTCGAGCAGGTGATCTTTGATCAATACCAGAAGGCAATGATCTCATCTCAGCAACTTGATCAGTTACTTTTTGTCCCATTAAGTGTCCACCCATTCCAACTTTTTGACCTTGACCAATGAAAACTTCTATTCCATCTGCAAGTTGAGCATGATGTGGGTTAAATCCATATCTTGACTGAATACATTGGTAATACCATTTTTCAGAATATCTTCTTTCATCAGGTATCATTCCACCTTCTCCAGAACAAGTTGCACTTCCAGCCATAGTAGCTCCTCTTGCTAAAGCAGTTTTTGCCTCATAAGAAAGCGCCCCAAAACTCATACCAGTAATGTAAACAGGTATATCAAGTTCAATAGGGTTTTCGCATCTTGGACCAATTACAGTTTTTGTTTCACATTTTTCTCTGTAACCTTCAATTACAAATCTTGTAAGTGTTCCAGGTAAGAAAACTAAATCATCAAATGTTGGAATTTTTTTCATCAATGCCATTCCACGCATTCTGTATCTTCCTAACTGAGCTTTTATGTGAATATCGTCAATTACCTCAGGAGTGAAAATAGCATTATGACCTAATAAACTTTTATTTCTTTTACCTTCTTCATGTGCGTGTACGTCAGCTTTTCCACCAACACTTCCATTACTTTTTTTCTTTTTAGTTTTTTTCTTAGGCATTAAATTGCTCCTTTCTTCTCAGTAGGTTCTAAATTATCGTAGTTCCATAATTTTTTACCAGCTACAATTTTTTTCATTTTACTTACATCAAAATTTTCACCAATTTCTGCAACTTTTAATTTTCTTTTCAACCAATCTTGGTCACTTTTTGTAAGTTCAGCGTCAACAGCATCACTTCCATAAGACCCAATACTGCCACCGATAAAAATTGTACCATCATACATAGAGTCACCTAAATTTATTCCAACATCTCCAAGAATAATTATTCTTCCTCTTTGCATCATGAAACCTGTAAATGCACCAGCATCACCACCAATAATGATAGTTCCACCTTTCATATCGATACCAGTTCTAGCACCAACACTACCTTTACAAATTAAATCTCCACCTCTAATAGCAGCGCCAAAACAAGATCCTGCATTTTTTTCAATAACTACTTTACCAGCCATTAAATTTTCAGCACAAGACCAACCAACTCTACCGTTAATTCTAACAGTTGGACCATCGCATGAACCCATACCAAAATAACCTAAACTTCCTTCAAAAATTAAGTTTAATTTATTTAGTATTCCAACACCTAAACTATGTTTTCCTTGAGGGTTTTTAATAACAATGGTTCCATAGCCTTGGCTCATTAAATTATCAATTTCTTTATTTGCATCTGGAGCAGACATTTCTTTTACATCAAGCTCTGTTCTTTTATTAAAATCAACATCATAAGTGCCAAAATAATAAAAGTTTTCAGCTTCATCAGGGTTAAAAAACTTTTGTTGAGTTCTTCCTGTTAAAACTTCAGTGTGCATACCCATTGATTGGGCTTTTGATTTTTTCTCGCTTGTTTTTAGATTTGCCATACTTTTACCTCCCCATCAAACGGATCATATGTATCAATTTCTTGTGGAAGAACTGACCTGATCGCTATTTCTTCTGAACCCATTGCAACTAAATCATCTGACTCATAAAGCACAAGTGGTTTTGCTGCCATGGTATCTTTTGCCATCCCTAAAGAGTCTTTTGTTGCAACAAAATAAGTAAAAACACCATCAAGACCCGATAAAGAGTCTCTCATACCTTCTTCAAGGCTAGCACCTTCTCTCATTTTTTGCGCAATATAAACTGCAATTAGCTCTGAATCACATTCAGACATAAATCTCATGCCCTTGTTTTCAAGCATTCTTCTATTATTCCAATAATTAGTAAGTTGTCCGTTATGAACTACAGATACATCACTAAAAGGATAACCCCAGAAAGGGTGAGCTGATTTAATATCAACACCAGACTCCGTCGCCATTCTTGCGTGACCAATTGCGTGAGTACCAACAAGTTTATCTAGAGAATATCTATCACATACTGCTTTAGCATTTCCAAGATCTTTAATTACTTCCAGTGATTTTCCCATTGAAAGAATTTCGACACCAGGGATACTTTCAATTTTTTGAGAGAAATCTAATAGATCTTTTTTATCATAAGAAATTTCATATCTTAATGAATAGGGTAGAATTCTTTCCTCTTTTATAACCTTCGCACCTAATTCTGCTAAATATTGATCTACAATTTTTTTTCTTTCGTCATAAACAGAAACATCTTCCATAATAGATGAGCTACCTTCACCAACGTTTTCTCCTACTTTGAAACGCATGATAAAATTTTTACCATCTGTATCTCCGTATAAAGCGTAACCTGTTGAATCTTCACCTCTATGTTTTAATGCTTGAAGCATACCTTGTAGTTCACTTCCTACATTTGAAGATTTGCCTCTATGTATTAGTCCAGCTATCCCACACATTTTTTTATTCCTCTCTATGTATATTTTTTTTTAAGACCTACGGTAGACAATCAAGATAAGTATCCAGATCCCACTGAGTTGTTGCACCTAAAAATCTTTCCCACTCATCATTTTTGTACCAATGAAACACTTTATACATTTCATCTGGCATAGCTGATTTGATAACTTTATCTTCAGCTAAACGATCTAATGCTTCACCAAGACTTAAAGGTAATTTTTTAACTTCCTTACCAGCTGCTTGAGCTTCGTACATACTTCTAGACTCTGGTTTTCCTGGATCAATATTATTTGTTATTCCATCGTCAAAACATTTTAATAATCCTGAACCCATTAAATAAGGATTGTGCATTGAATCTACTGATCGATATTCAAATCTTCCAGGTGCAGATACTCTTAATCCACAAGTTCTATTTTGATATCCCCAATCTGCATAAACTGGAGCCCAAAAACCCGTATCCCATAATCTTCTGTAAGAGTTTACTGTTGAAGATCCAATTGCAGTTAATGCTCCAAGGTGTTTCATCACACCTCCGATTGCCTTTAGACCAACCTTACCAGGTAATTGAACATCTTTCGTATCAGGCATGAAAGTATTTTTTCCACCTTCAACATATGTAAAAACTTCATCCATTGCTGGAATAGATTTATGGCCTAATTTATTTAGTTTATTTTTTCCACCTGTCCATAAAGACATATTTGTGTGACATCCACTTGCAGACACACCCATAAATGGTTTTGTCATAAAGCAAGCAATTAAATTAAATTCTCTTGCGACTTGAGCACAAATTTGTCTGTATGTTGAAAGCCTATCTGCATTTCTCAATACATCATCATACATCCAGTTTAATTCTAATTGACCTGGAGCATCTTCATGATCTCCTTGAATCATATCAAGACCCATAGCTCTTGCATATTTCATAACTTGCATGAACACTGGTCTT
The DNA here is from genome assembly GCA_028227525.1 of Candidatus Pelagibacter sp. The sequence goes on from JAOJAE010000004.1 coordinate 13,561, forward strand.
AAAGATTCAAATTGATCTATGTGATAACAATATGGTTTAGAGAACCCTTTACCTGTTGGAGTGCCATCTTCATTCTTAGTTAGCCACATCATTTCTGGCTCAGTTCCAACTCTTAATTGATAACCATGCTTTTTCTTAAATTCTTGAGCATGAATTCTTAAATTACCACGACAATCTGAAGTTAAATGAGCGCCTGGATTATCTCTTTCTTCTCTATTTCTAAAACAAGTAACAAATACTCTTGCAACTTTCTTATCCCAAGGAAGTTGACAAAATGTTTCAGGGTCAGGGATACCTACAAGCTCTTTTGCTTCAGGACCATAACCTATGTAATTACCATGACGATCTGTAAATAAGTTAGCTGTTGCTCCATAAACTAATTGGAAACCTTTTTCACATGTTCTTTCCCAATGATCTGTCGGAATTCCTTTTCCAACAACTCTTCCAGTTACCGATATGAATTGAAAAAATATATATTCAATACCAAGCTCATTAATTTTTGCTCTAACTTGCTTTACTAATTTAGCTCTGCCTGGTTGGTTAACGTGTTTATCTAGATCAGTCATTTTTTATTTCACCCCTCAATGAATTATAATTTATTCAAAGGTAGCTGAAATTTTTATTAGTGTCTAGGCTTGAAGTTTAACTCCAAGGGAACGGACTGTTCGATGTAGGGTGAAGTTCACCTTTCTCGTAACGGTTGAATCTAAACGGTTTTAATAAATCACTCTCAGTACCAAGAATTTCTTTTGCAACAAGTTCACCCACACCAATCATTTTGTAACCGTGATTAGCATCAGCAATCATGTAAACATTTTCTAAAAATCTATCAAAGATTGGAAACGAGTCTGGTGTCATACATCCAAGACCACCAGATGGTCCTTTTCTGTATAGATCAGATTTTCCTTCAAATCTTTTTTGACAATGAGCTAAAGCTGAACACCACATATCATTGAACTCTTCTGTAGTTTGATATTCAGGAGACTCAACTCCGTATGGATCAACATTTACTTTATCAAAATGTTTATCAACTATGTAAGGAGAGGTTCCACCTTGAACACCAAGTCCTTCAATGTCAGGCTTGTAATAGATTCCCCAAATTTTATCTGTGATTAATTTTTTTGTTTTGTCCGAATACAATGGAGCTGTTGAGTCAACGTGAATTACAGGAGGCTGTTGTCCATTATTCATTTTTAGAAAATCTGCATCAACACCAATTACTCCTTCTTGAAGCATCCAATAAGTCCACATATCAGTTTCGTGCATTTTTCCATCTTTACCTTTTATATTTGCTGTTTTTGGAAGTTCTAACATATTCCAAAAATCTCTAGCCCAAGGACCTGCACCAACTACTACTTGTTCACACTCAATAGTTCCTTTATCAGTTTCAACTCCGGTAACTGCTTTACTATTGCTACCTCTTTTAAAACCTGTAACTTTAACACCCTTCATTACTTGAACACCATTTGAAGTGGATTTATTTTCAAGCGCTTTAATAGAGTCTTTATTAAATGCGTAACCACCTTTTTTTTCATGAAGAACAGAAGTAATACCTTGAGCTTGCCAATCATCAAACATGCCCTTCATATAATTCATACAATCTTTTTCACCTTCAATAAATTCTGAGTCATAACCAATTGCTTTTTGTTGTTCGTAAATTGTTGCAACATCTTCATGCATAACTTCTGGAGAAATTTGTAAATATCCTACTGCATTATATTTAAATGCTTTTGGATCACTTTCCCAAACCGAAACTGAGTGAGCCATTAATTCTCTCATAGCTGGTTGAAAATAATTATTTCTGACAACTCCACAAGCAATCCCGCTTGCACCAGCTGCTATATCTTTTTTTTCTAGGACTACAATGTCTCCAGGATTTTTATATGTTTCTGAAAGTTTCCAAGCAGTACTCAAGCCATGAATACCACCACCAATGATAACTACTTTTGCTTTTGAAGGTAATGTTGACATAACGAAACATTATTTTTTGGTAATACTAATTAATATAATTTTTTATAGAACTAAAAATTATATATAAAAAATATATACTTTGAAATTTTGATAAATTAATGGCTAATAGCTTATGTTTTTAAGTGTATCTAAATAATCGTTAAATTCTTTAATAAATGACTCGCTTGGTACTATATTTTTTATTCTCTGATCAGTTGAAGTTTTTTCAAGGCGAAAGAATCCTTTCTCACAAGCTTCAGTAATGATTAATGCAGATTTTGGTCTAGAAGTTTTGAACAGTTTTGTTTTTAATTCTTCAACAGATAATTTTGTTTGTTCCTTATAAGCTGACATGACTAATAGCATCATATGATAGTGAGAAGGCGATTTTCTAAAAAAATAGTTACTAGACGTATGAGATTGTTTCATTTGATCTTCCCAAAAACTTAAAAGAGTTTTTTTATCTTTGGGCATTTTCAAGCTCTTACTCTAGATTTTGTTGGATCATAGAAAGGAAAGGCAACAACCTTAGCACCAATTCTTTTTTGGTGACCATCTAATTTACCAATCTCAACTTCAGTTCCAATTTCAGAATATTTTACATCAATTCTACAAAGAGCAATATTTTTACCAAGTTTTGGTGACAACATTCCACTTGTTATAACTCCAATTTGCGCTCTACCAACATGAACACAATCTCCATGAACAGCTGGTTCGTGTCCAACAAGTTCCAAACCTACTAATTTTTTTTGAGGATTAGCTTTTCTTTTAATTAATTCTTCTTTGCCAATGAAATCATCTTCTTTAGTTTTAAGTGGAACAGTAAAACCAATTCCAGCTTCAAAAGGATCTGTTTGATCGTCAAATTCATATCCATAAAATATAAGTCCAGCCTCAATACGAACCATATCTAAAGCTTCTAAACCTAAAGGTGTGATGTCAAATTCTTTTCCAGCTTCCCAAACTTTATCCCATACCTCACCAGCATCTTTTGGATGACACCATATTTCATAACCAAGTTCTCCGGTATAACCAGTTCTAGAAATTACAATAGGCGTTCCTGTTTCATGTTCAATTCTTGCAATGTTAAATCTAAACCATTCAAGTTCCGTTATTGAAGGTTGGATAGGAGCTGTCCAAACAAATTTTTCTAAAATTTTTCTACTATTAGGTCCTTGAACAGCAATATTGTGTATATGGTCTGTTGCAGATTTTATCCAAACTTTATAATTTTTCTTTTTAGCTTGTTCTTTTAACCACTCACCACTGTACTCATCTCCACCAATCCATCTAAAATTATCTTGTCCAAATTTAAATAACGTACCATCATCCAGCATACATCCATTTTCATAACACATTGCAGTGTAAACAACTTGACCTACTGATAATTTTTTAACATTTCTTGTTAAAGTGTATTGCATTAAATTTTCTGCATCAGGACCAAGTATTTCAAATTTTCTAAGTGGAGAAAGATCTGTTGCTATCGCACTTTCTCGACAAGCGTTATATTCTTTTATTGTTCCTGAATTAGTAAAATTGTTTGCTAACCAAAAACCTTTGTATTCAACAAAATTTCTAGTTAGTTCAGCTGTTTTTTTATGAAAACCTGTTTCTTGAGTTAGTTTTGGTTCTGAGTCTGTTTTCATTCTAAATGCAATTGCTTTTGAATACTTATTATTCTTTCCGTAAGTTCTAACAAATATATCTGTAGGGTTCCACCCATTAGCAGCATCAACATCACAAGGACAAGCAGATGAAACACACGTCAAATCTTTTAACGCTCTAAATAGAACATAATCTCCAGGTCTTGACCATGGCTCATCAAATGTTGCAACATTATTAGCATCAATAGCTGTATTAAAAAAAAGATTTATAGCTGACCAACTTTTTCGAGCACTAATATCGTATTTTTCTAAACCTTTGTTAAAATTATCTGTGCAATTGATGTGCCCCATGTAGCCTAGGTCTTCATAGTATTTAGAAGTGCAAGCTAAATTAAAAGTATCATGTCTTCCAACCGTGTCTCTCACCACCTCAACCATTGCTTCATGATCCCCATCATAAAATTTTGAAAATAATCCTGGGCCTGGGTAGGCACTACCCATAAATGTTCTTGTGGCCTTATCGTCGATAATACTTTCAATACCATCATTTAATTTATGAGTATCAAAAGCTAAAAAATCAGAGCACTGTCTTCCGCCAGTGTCTATAATTTGAATATATTCTCCTGCTTTTACTTCATAAGTTTCCGCAGTTCTTCTTTTAACAAGTTGTTCAACTATTGGATCACTTAAAGGTTCTGGTAAAATAAATTGTTCATCAGTTTCTGAAAATTTTGCTCTATTTACAAAAATTGTTAAATCAGTTGGTGGATTTTGTTCATGAACATTTAATGGGTCACCAGGTGCTGCTATTAAAACAAAACATTTATCTTTAGATGTAACTGTTATTTTTTCTCCCATCAGACAATCCTCGTCGAATATAATTGATGATTTAGCTTTGTTGAGATCTAGATTTCTTTTTTTAAAAATTTTTGTAATTTTTTCATCATTTGCAATTACTCTTTTAGAGAAATCCGCATTTGCATTTTGTTTCAAGTTTAAGATTGATAGATCGGGTTTACCGTTCGTATCAAAAACAATTATTTCACAAATTTGTTTTCCTTCTTCATTAATAATATCAATTTTATCTTCTGCAAAAATTTCTATAACAGACAAACCTCCACCTTTGACAAAGTATCTTTCAACTCCTGGTGGTAAAACTCTTAACCCTGGATTTTTTATTTCGTTGCTAGTTCCTAACATCTACTTAGCTTTTTATATGTTTTTTATGAAGCATAATATAATCAAAATCTGTTGACTAGAAGTTTAATTAAGAACATACTTTGATTATTAATATTAATATAGAGGGGTAAAAAATGAAAAAAATAACATCATTAATATCTGCTCTGATAATTTCTGTAGTAAGTTTTTCAGGAATATCTAACGCAGCAGATAGCAAAAAACCTATCGTAATCCCAACTCATAACTGGTCAAGCCAAATTGTAATGGCTTATGTTATTGGTGGAATTTTCGAAAGTATGGGTAACAATGTTAGCTATGTAAATGCTGACTCTCAAGCAGTATACGAGTCAATTAGAATTGGTGACGTATCTATTTCTCATGAAGTATGGGAATCTGCTTTTGGTAAATCATTTACTACAGCTTTAGATAAAGGTGGTTTACTTGATTGGGGTGATCACGAAGCAAGAACTCTAGAGGATATGGGTTATCCTAACTGGGTTACTGATAAAGGATTATGCCCAGGTCTACCAGACTGGACTGCCTTAAAAAATCCTGCTTGTGCTAAAAATTTTGTAACACCAGACTCAGGTGGAAAAGGAAGAATGCTTGAGGGTCCACAAACTTGGCATGGAGATTTAATACCTCAAAGGGTTGATGCATTAGGTCTAGGAGATCTTTGGATGGTTAAATTTGCTGGAAGTGCTGATGCACTTTGGGCAGAATTATCAGCCGCTGAAAAAGAAGGAAGAGGAACAATTATCTTTAACTGGACACCAAACTTTACAGATGGTGCTGGTTTTACATTTATCGACTTTCCTCCGTATACTGCTGGTTGTAGACCAGAAGACGGTGGAGATGGAAAATGTGGTTCGCCAGATGGTTATTTGAAAAAAGCAGTAAATGCTGATTTTCCAAAAACTCATCCTGCAGCAGCAGCAGCGTTCAAAAAAATGTCATTCTCTACAAGTCAAATTGGTGCAATGGCAGCTTTAGTTGACGTTGACAAAATGACTCATGAAGATGCAGCCAAAAAATGGTTAGCTGATAACAAGAGTGTTTGGCAAGCTTTTACTAAGTAAGGTCAAAAGCAAATAAATTAATTAATCTCTCCCAACAATATGTTGGGGGGGATTTTTTTTTAGAGTTAAGTTAAGTAAAATTATATAAAAATTAATCTAATGTTAAAATATTTATTTTCCATATTGTTAAGTTTAATATTTTTTAATTCATCACTAGCCAAAGATATAAGTATCCAAGAAAATATAAAACTTACCTTTATGTGTGATCTAGATAAAAAAATAATAAAAAATTCAGAATATAATTATCAAACTTTTTTAGCTAAAGATTTAGATGAAAAGAGTTTGGGTAAATTTGAAATTGAAGCAATAAAACCAGAAAAGCTTTTAATAAGTGGACTATCCTTGTTTCTTTCAAAATCAGAAAAATTAAATGTTAAAATTGTAAATAAAGACGTAGTTTTATTTAAAGCAGTAGATAAAGAAAAGAACTATTCTGAGTCAGCCATAATTGACAGAAAATCTGGTGAATTAATTCATGAAATTACAAGAAATATTAAAAGTGAAAACTCTGAAAAAGATATTTCTTTTTACTCATGCAGTAAAATGGAGGAAAAAGTCTGATTTTTTTTTAAACGATTTTGTGTAAAATATTATTATGAAAAAATATATCACTACTATAATTTTAACTTTGTTAATCACATCTTTTGCATTTGCTAGAAGTACGGGTTGTAAAGAAGGAAATTGTGATAATGGCTATGGCAAGTGGGTTTATACAGACAAAACAACCTATGAAGGTGAATGGGTTGGAACAAAAAAACATGGTCAAGGAACTGAAACTTGGCCAAATGGATATATCTATAAAGGCGAATTTAAAAATAGCGAGTGGAGCGGCATTGGAACTCTAAACTTTCCCGATGGCTCTACTTATGAAGGTGAGTGGGCTAAGGGATTTATGAATGGTCAAGGCACTTTTACGTGGTCTGATGGAAAACAAAAATCTGGAACATGGATAAATGGAAAGTTACAAGAGTAATGTCAAAAGAAAATTATTTATTTAAAATAAAAGAGTTGCCAGAAACTATTAAGCAATTTGGTGGCCTAGCACTCTTAATGATAATTGTGATATTATCTTTTGCTATCTTAAATAACATCTTTGGTGAAGGAGATGAACTTGTCGCAAAAATGAAAATTGAAGAAGAGAGAATTGCTGAAGCAAGAAAACTAGATAAATTAATTTCAAGTTTGCCATCAGGAATTTTAGTATCTTTTGATGGAACTGATCATTTTAGACTTACTGATGAAGTTTATGAGAAAGTTTGTAAAGCTACAAAACTTATTCCACAACGCGCAATAATGGGAGCAAATTTTTTAAACTATAGAGCTCATGAGCTATATACAATGAATGGTAATAAAATAAGTGACACATTTGTAAAATGGGACAAAGAAAAAAATAAATGTTTTGCAGGTTTTGTAGTGAGTGGAGAAAATGTTGGTGTTGATGAAACAATTACTGTTAGTGGTGAAGCTTTAAGTTTTTTAAGCACAGGAATTGATACAAGAGTTTATTATATAAAAAATTTTTAAGGGGGAAAAAAATAATTATATCGATTTTAATTTATCTTAATTTCGTATAACCTAATTTTAAGTTATGTCTGATCCAATAATCAAATGTGAAGGTGTTTATAAAATTTTTGGAGAAAATGCCAAAAAAATGCTTGATGAAGCTAATGGCAATGTAGATGCAAAAACTTTTCAGGATAATGGTTGTATTGTAGGAGTTAATAATGCTTCTTTTGAAGTTTCAAAAGGAGAAATGTTAGTTGTAATGGGTTTATCTGGCTCAGGTAAATCAACTTTATTAAGATGTATTTCTAGATTAACAGATGCAACAGGTGGAAAAATTTTTATAGAAGGTCAGGACTTGCTTCAGCTGAATAACAAAGAGCTAATAGATTTAAGACGAAATAAAATGGGAATGGTTTTTCAAAGCTTTGCTCTATTACCGCATAAAACAGTATTGGAAAATATTGCTTTTCCACTTCAAATTAAAGGAATTAAAATTGAAGATAGCATTAGTAAAGCAATGGAAATGGTAAAATTAGTTGGTCTTGATGGAAGAGAAAACTATTTTCCAAGAGAACTCTCTGGAGGTCAACAACAAAGAGTAGGTATTGCTAGATCCTTAGCTGTAGAACCAGACATATGGTTTTTAGATGAGCCTTTTTCCGCACTGGATCCACTAATACGAAAAGAAATGCAAGATGAGTTTTTAAGACTTCAAGAAAAATTGCAAAAAACAATAATGTTTATTACGCATGATTTTGATGAAGCGTTAAAACTAGCTGATCGAATTGCGATAATGAAAGATGGTATTATTGAACAATTAGATACACCAGCCAATATTGTTTTAAATCCTGCAACAGAATATGTAAGAAAATTTACTGAAGAAGTACCTAGAGAAAAAGTTTTAATAATAGAGGATGTGATGGAAGCATCTGTTAAAGATAATTTAAGTGATTTGAAAGTCTCAAAAGATGAAATTATTGAAAATGTAGCAGAAAAAATTCTAACTCAAGAAAAAACAGTAGCTGTAGTAGATGAAAATAATCAAATTGTAGGTTCTATAAATCCATCAAAAATTATTAATACAGTTTTTGGAGGACGTAAAAATAACAGTTAAAATATGGAATTGATAAAAAAATACCCCAAATTATTTCAGTGGTTATTTTTATTAATTGTATTTTTTGCTCTATGTTTTGCAATTGATGTTCCAGAAACATACAATTTTATAAGAGGACAGGCAGAATTTATTAAAGATCCTAACCAAAGTTCATACGTCTTATTTGGTAAAGAGGTAAGATATTATGCTTTTGATGTCTTTTGGAGATTGCCTCCACTTCTTGGGTGGCTTCCTATTTGGATAAATGACTCTTTATTTTTCTTAATGAATGAGTGGATGCCAATGGAGTTTTGGAACGAAGATACTCAGGAATTTAAAACTCGTCCCTTAGTGTTACAAATTACAAGAAATGTTACCTCTTTTATGACTTTTCTCATTGACTTAATAAGAGAAATTTTATTGGGTGGACTTAATACTATTGTTGCATTTTCGAGTTGGGATTGGATCGATGCAAATCCGTGGGCAGAATTACCAGGATTGCCATGGACAATCGTAGCAGCAGGGGCAACAATATTAGCATATAAACTTAGTGGTAAAGGGCTTGCATTATTTGCTGCTTTAGTGATGGTTTATATTTCCATTTTTGGTCAATGGAAACCTTCAATGCAAACACTCTCTTTTATATTAGTAGCTGCACCATTATCATTTATTTTTGGTTTAGGTTTGGGTGTGGCAGCATTTAAAAGTAAACGAGTTGAGAAAGCTTTATATCCCATACTTTTAGTAATGCAGACTATGCCTCAATATGCAGTTTTAGTTCCAGCAATTGTTCTTTTTGGAGTAGGTGATCATGCGGCTGTAATCATAACTATGGTTGTTGCAGTTCCTCCAATGATACTATTAACCTTATTGGGTCTAAGAGGAATATCTCCTGAGGTTATTGAAGCGGGTAAAATGAGCGGATGTAGTAATTGGCAATTGATGTCTAAAGTATTAATTCCAACAGCTAGAAGAGATATTTTAATTGGAGTTAACCAGGTTATCATGGTTTGTTTTTCAATGGCAGTTATATCAGCTTTTATAGGTGCTAAAGGTTTAGGATTTAATTTATTGTTAGCACTAAATCAGCTTAACATTGGATTAGCATTAGAAGCAGGACTATGTATTAGTTTGATTGCAATACTTTTGGATAAAATGTCTTTAGCTTGGGCAAATAAACAAATTGATTATTTTGGCAACTTAACTTTTTTTCAACGTCATAAAAATACATTCTTTTTTGGAGTAGCAGTAATATTGGGAATATTATTTGCATACTTTGGATCTTTTTATTTTAAAGAGGGGTATAATTATCTTTTTGAAGTCCCACACAACAAAGGAATATCAACAGCTGATTTTTGGAATAAAGGTGTTGATTGGATTTTTGATACTTTCTTTGTATACATAAAAGCATTTAACACTTGGTTGATTGTAGATGTGCTTCAGCCAATGCGTGCTTTGTATTTAAGAATGCCTGCCGTAGCAACATTGGTTTTAGTAGTAGGGGCGGGATATATAATTGGTGGTGTTCGATCTGCTTTAGTTGTTTGTGGATTGACATTATTTATAGCATTAAGCCCATGGTGGGATAGAGCTTTAGTTACAACTTACATGGCAACTTTTGGAGTTATTATATCTTGTATAATCGGATTTACAGTTGGCACTTTGTGTTTTCAGAATAAAAGTTCAGCAAGTTTTATGTTGGGAGTTTGTGATATTTTCCAAACTTTTCCATCATTTGTATATTTAATACCTGTAATGATGCTTTTTGGAATAACAGACACATCCGTATTAATTGCAGTAATAGTTTATGCAACTATACCTGCAACAAGATATACTATTGAGGGTTTAAGAAGTGTTCCAACTGCATTACATGATGCTGCAACAATGTCGGGCGTAACTAAATTTCAAAGATTATTTAAAATAGAATTTCCTCTTGCTTTTCCACATATGATGCTTGGATTAAATCAAACGATCGTATTTGCTTTATTTATGGTGATTATTGGCGCATTTATTGGAACAGAGGATCTGGGACAATACATTTTAAAAGCTTTATCTGATAAAAATGGTGCAGGAATAGGATTAACATTAGGAATCTGCGTTGCGTTCATAGGATTAATTTTTGATAATCTAATTAGAACCTGGGTTAATCAAAGAAAAAAACATCTCGGAATTCAATAAATTAAAAAATGAAAAATGAAACAATCAACATGATTGGATGGGTTTTGTTTATAATTTCAGCAATTGGATTTATAATATCTAGTATTGGTAATTTTTGGGCAATGTTTGGAAGTTTATTCTTTTTAATCGCCTGTTTTGTTTTTTTGATTCCTTATTTTAAAAAATAAGATTAAAAATATCTTAGTATTATATCTATTTGTTTAAAAAAGTTTTCAAAGAGTCATCCATTGCTTTCTCCCAAGGTGTGTGGTGAACTGGACCAGTAGAACCAGTCACAGGTGAAGAAAAAGATTTATTTCTGTAAGTCATAATATCTTCAACTTTGTGATGCTCCCATTCTTTAAAATGTTTTCTAATTAACTCAAAATCAATTTTGGGATAATCAGATAAAGAATGAAGTTCTTTTGTATATTCTGTTTGAAAATCGATCATTTGATCTGGGTTTTCTAATTTTTCTTCCATTGAAACCCATTTATTAATATCATCTTTAATATCAGTTTCACTTGGGATTGTAATTTTACCCATTATAACATCTCTTGCGAACCAAGCTTGACAATCAAACATATTAAAAGTGTGAAATTGATCTTGCATTCCTAAGTACATTAACTTGTGATTATTTTCCCAAATAACCCCTTTATATAATTTTGGTGGATATAATCTGTTATGTGTTTGAAGTTTAAGATCTTCTGTAAGAAAAGGAAAATGATGAAGATAACCGGTGCATAGAATTACAGCATCTGCCTCTTGTTCGTGACCATCTTTAAAAATTGCCTTGTTACCTTCAAGTCTATCAAGATGGTAAACTTCTTTCATTCCTTTAGGCCATTTAAATCCCATTGGATTATGCCTGTATCCAATAGTTACACTTTTTGCTCCATATTTATGGCATTGTAAAGCCACATCTTCTGCAGAATAACTACTACCAAGAACAATAACATTTTTTCCTCTAAATTCTTCAGCATCTCTAAAATCATGTGAATGCATTATTCTTCCAGGAAAAGATTTCATCCCAGGATATTCTGGAATAAAAGGAACTGAGAAGTGACCTGTGGAGACTACAACATAATCAAATGTTTCATTTAAAATTGTATTATTTTTCTTATCTCTATAAGTCAGATTAAAACTATCATTGTTATATGTAACATTTGTTACAGTTGTGTTGAATTTAATTTTATTTTTAAGATTTCCTTTTTTCACTCTTCCAAGAATGTAATCATACAAAACTTCTCTAGGTGGAAATGATGGTATTGGATAGCCAAAATGTTCATCAAAAGAATAATCAGCAAACTCAAGACACTCTTTTGGTCCATTGGACCAAAGATATCTATACATGCTATTTGGAATAGGGTCTCCATATTGATCAGAACCAGTTCTCCAACTGTAATTCCATAAACCACCCCAATCGTCTTGTTTATCAAAACATACAATTTCAGGTATTTTTTCACCTTTTTTTTCAGCTTGTTCAAATGATCTTAGCATTGATAATCCACAGGGACCTGCACCAATTATAGCAATTTTTGTCATTAATTTTCTCCAGTAAATATTTTATATGTTTTATTTACTCACAAAATATAAGAAATTAAAAGAATTAATTATTCAATGTATGCAATATTTAATTAAATAATTTATAATTTGCTCAGTGAAAAAACTTATTCTTTCAATTGACCAAGGAACTACTTCGAGTAGATCAATCTTGTTTGATTTAAAAGGAAGAAAAGTTTTTTCTTCTCAATATGAGTTTCAACAAATTTTTCCAAAATCAGGGTGGGTTGAACATAATCCAGAGGAAATTTGGAAGGTGACTTTAAAAACAATTAGACAATCAATTAAAAAAAGTAAAAATTTAAAAGCAAAGGTGATTTCAATTGGAATTACAAACCAAAGAGAGACAACAATTCTTTGGGATAAAAAGAGTGGCAAACCAGTATATAATGCAATTGTTTGGCAAGATAGAAGAACAAGTAAAATTTGTGAAAATCTAAAAAAAAGAAAATTAGAAAATTTATTTAGGCAAAAAACTGGGCTATTTATTGATCCATACTTTTCAGCAACAAAAGTAAAATGGATATTAGATAATGTTTCAATATCAAAAAAACTTTTGAAAAATAAACAATTGATGTTTGGAACAATTGATACTTTTTTAATTTGGAGATTAACGAATAAAAAACATCATTTTACTGACGCAACTAATGCAAGTAGAACTATGATGTATAATATAAATTCAGATAAATGGGATGATGAAATCTTAAAAAAACTAAATATTTCAAAATCTATTTTACCAAAAGTAAAAAATTCTGCTGATGATTTTGGAACAACTTCTAAGAAAATTATAGGTGAAGAAATACCAATTAATGCAGTATTAGGAGACCAACAAGCAGCTGCAGTTGGGCAAGCTTGTTTTGATAAAGGTTCTGTTAAAAGTACATATGGCACAGGCGCCTTTGCTATAATAAATACAGGAAATAAAAAAATTTTATCCAAAAATAAATTATTAACAACAATTTGCTACAGATTAAAAAATAAAAATACGTATGCATTAGAGGGCTCTATATTTATTGCAGGTGCTGGTGTTCAATGGTTAAGAGATAAGATTAAACTGATTGATAATGCTAAAGAAACAGAAAAAATTTCAAAATCTATAGTTGATAACGATGGAGTATATGTTGTTCCAGCATTTACAGGTTTAGGAGCTCCTTATTGGAAAGCAGAAGCTAAGGGATTGATAACTGGATTAACGAGAAATACAGATTGGAAAAATTTAGTTAGAGCGGTAATAGAGTCAGTTGCTTATCAGAGTTATGATTTGTTTGATGCTATGAAAAAAGATGGATCTAGACCTAATATTATTAAAGTCGATGGTGGTATGGTAGCAAACGACTGGTTTTCTCAATTTTTATCTGACATTTTGAATACAAAAGTATTACGACCAGTTATTCAAGAAACCACAGCATTAGGTGCAGCTTTCTTTGCAGGATATCAAGCAGGTGAATTTAAATCTCTAGAAGAAATAAAAAGTAAATGGAAAAAAGATGCCATTTTTAACCCTAAAATAAAGAAAAACTTAAGAATTAACTTATTGAAAGGGTGGCAACAAGCAATTAGAAAAACTTTAGCTTAATTTTAGTTTATGAAAAAAATAATCATAATAGGTGCTGGCGCAATGGGATCTGCTTTTGCTGTTCCTTGTGTTGAAAACAATAACGATGTCACAATTGTTGGGACTCATTTAGAGGATAATTTGATAAAAGAGATCATTTCAAATGATTATCTTCATCCTGGATTAAAAACAAAGCTTCCAAAACAAATAAAATTTATCCAATTCAATGGATTACAGCCTCTTTTAGAAAAAGATTTAGATTTAATTGTTGCAGGAATTAGCTCAATAGGAATTGAATGGTTTGCAAAACAAATATCTAAGAATTACAAAAAAAAATTACCGATTGTTTTATTAACAAAAGGTTTATCAATAGTAGAAAATGAGCTTACAACTTTATCTAATAAAATTAAAAACATATTAGAAAAAAATGGTCACTCAGAAATTAATATTTCAGCCATCAAAGGTCCATGTTTAGCAGCTGGTTTAGCAAATAAAATGAGAACTGGAACAGTCATAGCCAATCAAAACATAAAAGAGTGTTTGTCATTAAAAAGTATTATTTCAACTAATTATTATTCTACAGAAATATCAGAAGATATCACTGGAGTAGAGTTATCAGGAGCAATCAAAAACATATATTCAATGTTAATAGGTGCCTCTGAGGGATTAAGTAACTCAAAAGCTACAAAAGAAGTTCAATCTAAATATTTTTTAAATACTGCGGCCTCATTAATCCATAGATCAATTTCAGAAATGGTTGAATTTGTTTCTCACTATGGAGGCAAAGCAGAAACAGTTTATGGTTTAGCAGGTCTTGGAGATTTGTATGTTAGTGCCATCGGTGGAAGAAATAGTTTAATGGGAAAGTATTTAGGTGAAGGCTACCTATATAATGAAGCTAAAGAAAAGTTTATGCAAAATGTTACTGTAGAAGGTGCTCAACTTGCTTTAGAAATTGGACCAAGAATACTTGAAGATCTAGATAATAAAAATTTTCCACTAATGTTTAATATGTTAAGTACTATTTGTGAAAATAAAAAATTAGAAATTAATTGGTAAATGAAATCAAATTGGAATTACCCAACAACCATGTGGGTTGGAAAAGACAGAATAAAAGATTTAAGCAATGCTTGCAAAATATTAAATATTAATAAACCATTGTTGGTAACCGATAATGGTCTTGCTAAATCAAAAATTGTAATTGATACTTTAAACAATTTAAAAGAACATGGTATTTTAGTTGAACTATATTCTGATGTAGTAGGTAATCCAACTGGTACAAACGTGACTGAGGGTACTGATTATTATAATAAAAACAACTGTGATGGTGTAATAGCTTTTGGAGGTGGTAGTGGCCTTGATGTTGGTAAAGCAATTGCATTTATGTCAGGCCAAACATTACCTATTTGGGATTTTGAGGACGTAGGAGATAATTGGACTAAAGCAAATTCTAAAAAAATAGCACCAATTATAGCTGTACCTACAACTGCAGGAACTGGATCAGAAACAGGACGTGCTTCGGTAATTTTAAATGAGGAAACAGGTGTTAAAAATATAATTTTTCATCCTAAATTTTTACCTTCAATAGTCATACTAGATCCAGTTTTAACAATTGGACTTCCATCAAAAATTACAGCTGCAACAGGCATGGATGCTCTAGCCCATAATTTAGAAGCCTATTGTGCACCAGGATATCATCCAATGGCAGATGGAATTGCTTTAGAGGGTATGAGATTAATTAATGATTGGTTGCTAGAAGCAGTTAAAGATGGATCAAATATAGAAGCAAGACAGAATATGTTAACAGCAGCTAGTATGGGTTCAACTGCATTTCAAAAAGGTTTAGGTGCAATTCACTCATTAAGTCATCCTGTAAATGCTTTAAATAATATTCATCATGGTTTATCCAATGCAATATTTATGCCTTACGTATTAACTTTTAACAAAGATGTAATTGAAAAAAAAATAATTAAAATTTGTGATTACTTAGAACTTAACGACTGCTCTTTTGATGGTTTTATTAATTGGATTTTAGATTTAAGAAAAAAACTAGATATGCCCCATAAATTATCAGAGGTAATAAATGAAAAAGATTTTGATCTTGATAGGTTATCAAAAATGGCTTTAGCAGATCCTTCAACTGGAGGAAACCCAAAGAAATTAACTGAAGCAGATATGAAACAAATGTACCAACATAGTATGTCAGGAGATCTATTTAAATGAATAATTTAAACATTCTAATTGTTGAAGGAAATATTAGAAAAGATAGTGAATTTTTTATTAAAGCAGCTGGAGCTTCTGCTGCAGATAATTTAAAAAATTTAATTTTAAAATTAGAGCCATTGACCAATACAGAAATTATAAATCCTGGACATGATGATGAAACAAAAAATGCTCTAGAAAATATGAGCAAATATAATGGTATTGTGTTTACTGGTGGTGCAATGAGAATAAATGATATGACCGATGTAATTAAAAAACACATTAATTTTGCATCTAATTGTTTTGAACAAAAAAATAAAATTTTAGCAATATGTTGGGGGCTACAAGTATGTTCAACAGCTGCAGGAGGTAAAGTAAATCCAGGTAAAAATGGTGCACACATAGGAATTGCATCTGATGTAATAATTAATAAGGAAGGTATGAAGCATTTTATCTACAAAGATAAAAAAAATATTTTTACTTCGCCAGCCTTTAATTTTGATGAAGTAAGTGAGATACCAAAAGATGCTATTCTTTTATCAAGTGATAAAGTTAACAATGTAATGGGTATTATTTTTAATAGAGGAAATTCAGAAATTATTGGTTTACAATATCATCCTGACTACGAATATTCTCAAATGCTTAACCTTATAGCCGGTCGTAA
Source organism: Candidatus Pelagibacter sp. (assembly GCA_028227525.1). The sequence goes on from JAOJAE010000004.1 coordinate 30,113, forward strand.
AGAAAGATTATTTAAGAATAACAATTTTTCCAATGAAGAAGATTATCAAAAACATATTTCATACATAAAGTCAGAAAATGAATTATTGAACTTTAATGATAGAACTTGTGAAGTTAAAAATTGGCTTAATTACTTGAAGAACTAGCTTAAAATAGACCTTCAATCTCACCATCTTTATTCAACTTAATAGAGTCTGCAGCTGGTACTCTTGGTAATCCAGGCATTGTCATAATAGCTCCACAAACTACCACAATAAATTCAGCTCCAGATGAAAGTCTTATTTCTCTAATTGGCAAAGAGTGTCCACTAGGCGCCCCTTTGAGACTTGGATCGGTTGAAAAACTGTATTGAGTTTTTGCAACACAAATAGGTAATTCACCAAATCCCGCTTCTTCAAAACTCTTTAATTGATCTCTAATTTTTGTATCAGCTATAACCTCATCTGCTCTATATATCTCTTTAGCGATAGTCTCGATTTTTTTAAATAATGGGGTTTTACTCTCATATAAGAATTTAAAATTAGCCTCATTTTTTTCACATAAATCTGAAACATGAGCAGCTAATTCTTTTGTACCTTCACCACCATTTGCCCAATGAGTACATAGACTTGCCTTAACTCCCATGCCATCACAAAATTCGATTAAAGCTTTAACTTCATTATCTGTATCTTTGATAAAATGATTAACTGCAACTGCAACAGGTAAACCAAATTTTTGAACATTTTGGATATGTCTTTCAAGGTTTACAAGTCCTTTTTTAAGAGCATCTACATTTTCATTTTTCAAATCATCTTTTGCAACTCCACCATGCATCTTCAATGCTCTGATAGTTGCAACAATTACAACACAACTTGGTTTTAAATTTGATTTTCTACATTTTATATCAAGAAATTTTTCAGCTCCTAGGTCTGCTCCAAAACCTGCTTCTGTTACAACATAGTCTGCAAGTTTTAATCCTGTCTTTGTCGCAATTACAGAGTTACATCCATGTGCAATATTTGCAAAAGGACCACCATGAATTATTGCAGGATTGTTTTCTAAAGTTTGAGTTACGTTTGGTCTAATGGCATCTTTTAATAATACAGTCATTGGACCTTGAGCTTTTAAATCTTTTGCAAAAACAGGTTTTTTATCTCTTGTGTATGCAATTGTTATATTTCCAATTCTCTTTTCTAAATCTTCTAAATCATTTGATAAGCAAAAGATTGCCATGATTTCAGATGCAACAGTGATATCAAAACCATCTTCTCTTGGAAAACCATTTGCAACACCACCTAAGTTAATATTGATAGATCTTAAAGAACGATCATTCATATCCATTACTCTTTTCCAAACAATTCTTCTAACATCGATATCCAGTTTGTTACCCCAATAGATATGGTTATCAATTAATGCTGATAGAAGATTGTGCGCTGAAGTAATTGCATGGAAATCTCCTGTAAAATGTAAATTAATTTGTTCCATTGGAACTACTTGAGCATAGCCACCGCCAGCAGCACCACCCTTCATACCAAAAGATGGTCCAAGACTTGGCTCTCTTAAACAAACTATAGATTTTTTTCCAATTTTATTTAATCCATCATTTAAACCAACTGAAGTAGTAGTTTTACCTTCACCCGCAGGAGTAGGAGTGATTGCAGTAACTAAAATTAATTTTCCATCAGGTTTATCTTTTAAAGTATCAAGATATTCCAAGTTTATTTTTGCAATGTGTCTTCCCATAGGACTGAAAGCAGAACTTTCATCTGGTACATTTATTTTAGCTAAAATGTCATTTATAGGTTGCATTTTAGCTTCCCTAGCTATTTGAATATCTGACTTAACATCGCTCATTTAAAATCCTAAAGTTATAAATTTTTTAGTGATGACTTCTTATCCTTTTTTACGATCTTTGGAAACTTCTAAAAAATATATATAAAAAAAATAAGAACTATTTATATTCATTGAGATAAAAATATCTGATGCAAAAATATTCTATATTTAATCTGGTTAAAAATGCTTTTTCAGGTCATCAAAACTGGGATTTAGCTTGGAAGGATCCAACTCCTAAAAAAGAATATGACGTTGTAATTATTGGTGGAGGAGGCCATGGTTTAGCTACTGCTTATTATTTAGCAAAAGAACATAATATTACAAATGTTGCCATCATTGAAAAAGGGTGGATAGGTGGTGGTAATGTTGGTCGAAATACTACCATTATAAGATCAAATTACATGCATGATGACAATGCACTCTTTAGTGAGTTTGGAATGGATTTATGGAGAAAGATGAGTCAGGATTTAAATTACAATGTAATGTTTTCTCCTAGAGGAATTATAAATCTTGCACACTCAGATGCTCAAATGAATGTTTATGCGAGACGAGGAAATTCAATGAGATTGAATGGGATTGATGCTGTTCTTCTTAATAGAGAGCAAGTTAAAGAAATTATACCAATGGCCGATTTTTCTGAAAATGTAAGATTTCCAATTTTTGGTGGATTAATGCAACCAAGTGCAGGAACTGCAAGACATGATGCGGTAGCTTGGGGTTATGCAAGACAAGCTGACTCAATGGGTGTTGATATAATTCAAAATTGTGAAGTCACAGGTTTCGATGTTAGTGGCGGAAAGATAAATGGTGTTAGAACATCAAGAGGTGACATTAAAGTTAAAAAAATTGGATTATGTGTTGCAGGGAGCACAAATGTGCTAGCAGAAAAATTAAATATGACTTTACCAATTGAAACTCATCTTCTTCAAGCATGTGTTTCAGAACCAGTAAAACCAATTTTAGATAGAGTAGTTACTTTTGGAGCTGGACACTTTTATATAAGTCAATCTGACAAAGGTGAAATGGTAATGGGTGGAGATTTAGATGGTTATAATAGTTACGCTCAAAGAGGAAATCTTCCAACTCTTCAACATGTATTAACTGAAGGAATAGCTATGATGCCATTTCTAAGTAAGTTAAAAATGCTTAGAACTTGGGGTGGAATAATGGATATGTCTATGGATGGTTCACCGATAATTGATAAAACACATATTGAAGGTTTATATTTGAATTGTGGTTGGTGCTATGGTGGATTTAAAGCAACACCAGCATCTGGTTGGACATTTGCTCATACAATTGCACAAGATAGAGTTCATAAATTAAATGCTGGTTACAGTTTAAATAGATTTAGCACAGGTCACTTACTTGATGAAAAAGGACTTGGAACAAAAACTTGGATTTCATAAATGCTTCATATCAAATGCCCTCACTGTGGAATGAGATCGCAAAATGAATTTTCATATGGTGGTGATGCAACTGTTAAAAGACCTGAGCTAAATAAGGAAATATCTGATCAAGACTGGGATAATTTTGTCTATAACAGAAAAAGTCTAAGAGGTAAACATTGGGAGTTATGGCAACATTTATCAGGTTGTAGACAATGGATAAAAGTTGAAAGAGACACAGCTACTCATGAAATTTTTAACACTCTTAAAGCTAATGAGGAAATTTCATAATGTCACAAAGTTATAGATTAGATAATATTGGCTTAATTAATAGAGATAAGAAAATTTCATTTAAATTTAATGGTGTTACTTATTATGGATACGAAGGTGACACTCTTGCTTCAGCTTTAATAGCTAATGGAGTTCATTTGGTTGGCAGAAGCTTTAAATATCATAGACCTAGAGGTTTTTTTGGTGCTGGCGTTGATGAACCTTATGCAATTGTTCAATTATATAGAAATGGTGAAACCGAACCTAATATTAAAGCCACAGAGCAAGAGCTTTTTGAAGGTTTGGAAGCAACAAGTGTAAATTGTTGGCCTAGTGTAAATTTTGATATTGGAGCAATAAATAATTTTTTAAAAATATTTCTTCCTGCAGGATTTTATTACAAAACTTTTATGTGGCCAAAAAGTTTTTGGTACAAAGTTTATGAACCTTTTATTAGAAAAGCAGCAGGTCTAGGTGTTGCATCTACTAAACATGACAAGGAAAGATATGAACATAAATATGAATATTGTGATTTATTAATTGCAGGTTCAGGACCGTCAGGTTTGGCGAGTGCATATGCTGCAGCAAAAAATGGAGCACGAGTTATTTTAGCAGAAGACAAATCCAGATTTGGAGGAACACTTCTTACAAGTGAAGTAAATATTGGAAACCAATCTGGTAAAGAATGGGCCAAAGGAATTATTGCTGAACTTAAAGAAATGCCAAATGTAACAGTTAAAAATAGGTCACAGGTTTTTGGTTATTATGACCATAACATGTTAGTGATGTCTGAAAGAATAAGTGATCATCTACCACAAACAAAAAAATTTCATCCAAAACAAAGACTTTGGTATATTAGAGCTAAAGAAGTTTTAATTTCTTCAGGGTCAATTGAAAGACCAATAGTCTTTGGCAATAATGATACACCAGGGGTAATGCTTTCATCGGCGGCAAAAGAATATCTTAAAGTTTATGGCGTATTAGTTGGAAGAAACCCTTTAATTTTTACTAATAATGATAGTGGCTATGAAACTGCAATAGAATTTAAAAAAAATGGTATTGATTCAGTTATTTTAGATACCAGAAAAGATCCTCAATCTGAAATAGTTGATGAAGCAAAAAACTTAGGCATAAACATTAAATTTTCTTATGTAGTGGTTGCTGCTCAAGGTTATAAAAAAGTAAAATCAGCTGATATTGCAAAGATTTCAGACGATAAAGAAAAACTTGGTGCTGTAGAAAATATTAAGTGTGATTGCATATGTGTTTCTGGTTTTTGGACACCTACTATTCATTTAGCTTCACAATCAGGAAACAAAACAAAATTTAATGAAGATATCGATGCATTTGTACCAGGAACATCAAAGCAAAACGAAACTACATTAGGTGCTGCAAATGGAACCTATACTTTAGATGAAACAATAAAAAATTCTTTTGAAACTGGTTACGAATTATCAAAAAAAATTACAAATAATGATAACAAAATTTCTTTTCCTAACGTTGTTGAAAAAAAATCAACAACTCATGATAAATTTTGGTGTGTACCACTACCTGAAGGAAAAAATTATAAAAGATTTTTAGATTTTCAAAATGATGTTGCGGTTTCTGATGTAGAGATAGCACTTAAAGAAGGTTATCGATCAATTGAGCATGTTAAAAGATATACAACACTTGGAATGGCAACAGACCAAGGTAAAACAAGTAATTTAAATGGACTACAACTAGTATCTAATATTGAAAATAAAGTAGTACCAAATGTTGGTCACACCACTTTTAGACCTCCATACACACCAGTTTCTATAGGAGCAATTGTTGGAAGAGAAGTTGGAAAACATTCAAAACCCACACGAAAATCACCAATGCATTCTTGGCATGAAAAAAATAATGCAGTTTTTGTTGATGCAGGTGTGTGGTTGAGACCAAGATATTACAAACAGGGTGATGAAAATTTATTTGAAGGATCAAAAAGAGAAGCAAAAAATGTTAGAACAAATGTTGGAGTTTGTGATGTAACCACATTAGGCAAAATAGATATTAAAGGACCAGATGCAGCAGAGTTACTAAATAGAGTTTATACAAATGCATGGTTAAAATTACCAGTTGGTAAAGCAAGATATGGCGTGATGTTAAGAGAAGACGGAATAGTGATGGATGATGGAACAACTACTAGAATTGCCGAAAATCACTATCACATGACAACCACTACCGCACAAGCTGCGAACGTTCTTTCACATTTAGAGTATTATTTGCAATTAGTATGGCCTGAATTAAATGTGAATGTAGTTTCAACTACAGAACAATGGGCAGGAGCCGCAATAGCGGGACCTAAGTCTAGAGACCTGCTGCAAAAATTATTTCCAAACTCTGATGTCTCCAATGAAGGTTTGCCTTTTATGGGTTATATGGAAGGAGATTTGTTTGGTGTGAAAGCAAGAATTTTTAGAATTTCGTTTTCAGGTGAGCTCGCATACGAATTAAATGTCGAGTCTGATAATGGAAATTTTATGTGGGAAAAAATTATGGAAGTTGGTCAAGAGTTTAAAATTCAGCCGTATGGAACAGAAGCATTATCAACTCTTAGAATTGAAATGGGTCATGTTGCAGGATCTGAACTAGATGGAAGAACAATACCTTATGACAATTCACTTGAAGGAATGTTAAGCAAAAAGAAAGATTTCATTGGAAAAAGATCTTTAAATAGAGAAGCATTTACAGCTAATGATAGACAAAAAGTTGTTGGAGTTGTTCCTTTAGATAAAAAAACAAGTATTCCAGAGGGTTCACATTTAGTCAAAGACTCAAATGCACCACTGCCAAATCCAAAATTAGGTTACATCTCAGCATCTTGCTGGAGTGTTGAGTATGATAATCCATTTTCTTTAGCCATATTAAAAGATGGAAAAAATATGATTGGTGAAAAGTTATTTGTAATGTCACCACTTAAAAATAAAGTAATTCCTGTTGAGATAGTTTCTTCACACTATGTTGATCCAAAAGGTGAAAGGGTTAGATCATGAGTTTGATATCAGCTTTAGCAAATGTTCATTCAGAAGGTCAATTTGGTGATTATGAAGGTAAAAATGAAAATGATCTTTTAAAAATCTATGAGATAAAGAATTTATTAATAGTTCAAATAGTTCAGTATAAAAACTCTACAATTTCGACTGAAAGTATTGATATCGATGGTTTAAAATTAAAAGAGGAACCACTAAGTGTATCAAATAATAATGATACAAGAATTTTGTGGAATGGACCAAAAAATTGGCTTTTGGTCTCAAATAAAAAAGATTTACTTACAAATATTTTACAAAACTTTAAAGAAACAGATTTTGCTATAACAGATCTGTCTCATTCAAAAGCTATAATTGAAATAGAAGGAAAAGATGCAAAAGAAGTTTTAAAGAAAGGATGTACCTTTAATTTTAATATATTGGAAACAAACAATTCAATAAACTCTACTTATAATGGAATAGCTTTTACGGTTGATATGCTGGATGAAAATCCAAATAAAGTAAGGTTATTTGCTCTTAGAAGTTTTGGCGAATCTTTCTATCACTCTATTACTGATGCTTCTCTAGAATTTGGTTATACTTCTTTATAGTTTAAATTCATTTAATCTCGAGTAGCAATATATACACCTATCGAGGTAATCAAAAATCCAATTAAATCTAAATTAGTTAAACTTTCACTTAAAAAAAGCCAAGCCATGAAAGCAGAAGTAGCAGGTATTAAAAAAAATATTGAAACAGTTTTGCTCGCAGAATTATTTTTAATTAAGAACATCAAGATTGTAAAAGCACCAAATGACACCAGGAATATTTGATGACTCATTGCAATTATAAATGTCTGTGAAAAATCAATGTATGGTTTTACAAAAAAAATTATAGCCAATAGGTGAAAAGTAAAACCACCTATAGCTTGATACATATTGCTTACTGACAAGGGTAAGTTATTACTAAGTTTTTTTTGCCAGATAGTAGAAGTTGTTATTGCAATTAAGGCTATTATAGTTGCAATTAATCCTGCAGTAGGAATTTCTGATCCAATATCAAAGCCTAAAACTAAAGTTGCTCCTATAAAGCCCAATAAAACTCCAAGCCATTGTTTAGTTGTTACCTTCTCATTTAAAATTGGTCCACTTAAAGCATTTGTTAGTATGGGTTGAAGGGTAACTATTAAAGCAGCAATTCCTGTAGGCATTCCTTTTGAAATTGAAAAGAAAACTCCACCTAAATATACACCATGAAAAAGAACTCCACTTAAGAAAGACTCAATTAAATTTTTTTTATTTATAAAAATTTTTTGTTTTGCGTAAAGACAAAATAAAAAAAAACCAAAAGCCACTAAAGCAAATCTAAAAGCCAGTGCTGAGAAAGGGTCGCTGTTATCTATAATTGGTTTTGTTGTAATAAAAGCAGATGACCACAATAAAATAAAAATGAATGGAAAAATTTTAACCATTTTTGACTTATAGTTTAAATATTTACTTAGTATTACTAATAATAACCAAAATGAGCTAATTCTACCTTGAGTTGATTCTCATAATCAGTATTAATCAATTTAGATATTTATGAAATTTCAAAAAATATATTTTTTAGCTATAATTTTTATTTTTTTGTCTGGATGTATTCAATCTACAGCTTTACTTGGTCCAGGTGTTACATTAGCTACAACGGGAAATATTATGCAAGCTGGTTTGCAATATGGGGCAAACACAGCAATTAAAAATGAAACTGGCAAAGATGCATTTACACACCTAAAAGATGCTGTGGATGAAGAGAAAGATAGTCAAAATATTAAAACAATTGTTAGAAATACAATAGATAAAATATCGAAAAAATTAACTACAAATTAGCTTAAGATATCTAAAACAATAAGTTTTTCTTGTTTTGTTTCATTGCACCACATTTCATAACTTTCACAAATTCTCCACAGATGATCAAATGCTCTTTGAGATATTTCTAAAGGAAAGTGACTTTTGGTGTAATATAATTTAGGAATTTTCATCAAAAACTTAACCATAGAGTCTTTTTGTATTTCTAACAATCTCATGGTTTCATCATTAATTTTTTTACCAGTTAATTTGTCTATAAACCCATTTTTTTTTAGTTCTATAAACCATTGATCATGAAATTCTCCAGAGCTTATTAAATCATAATCTTTTGTAGTCATAAAAAATTCAAATGCTTGGATATTTGACATATCAGTATTCTCTTTTTTGATATTAACAATTTTAGAATAAATAAATTCTGCTACTCTTAAAACGTAAGGCTTATCGTTATTTAAAGGCATGAATTATCTTTTATGTTTGGTCATTGCAGAATTTGCAAGTATCAAATTAGGATCTAGAAAAATTTTAGAAGATCTTACGTTATTAAATGATTTAAATGCAAAAATTGCAATTGGAAGCTCTGTACAACCCAATATTATTTTTTTACATTTCATTTTAATTAATTCATTGATTGCAGGCTGTATTGCTTTTGCTGCAGCTTTAACGTTACCCATTTTGACAAATTTTATAGCTTTATTTACTGATTTTTTTTGAAGTTTTTGAGTGGGTTGTATTAAATCATAATCTTTATTAAAAATTTTATCATAAACACCAGTTTTTAATGTTCCTTCAGTTGCTAGCAAACCTACTTTTGAATTTTTCTTACAATTTTTTTTTGTAAATTTAAAAACTTCTTTTGGCATATTTATAATAGGAATATTTATTTTTTTTTGTAAATCATCATACCAATAATGGGCTGTGTTACATGGAATGACAATAAATTTACATTTATTTTTTTCAAGTAATTTACATCCATGAAGTAAGCTTTTTAGAACATTATTATATTTCTTTTTACTTTTGTTATTTGAGGATTTATTTGATAAATTTTTGGTTTGCACCCCAATAGACTCTGGTCTACCGGGTATGTTAGATTTATTATAAAGAATGAATAGAGGGTATTCTTGATCAATTTTTCCTCTATTTAAAATTGCAAGTTTATTACAAAAATCTAAACCTGCTTGTGTTCCCATTCCACCTAAAATGCCGATCATATTTTTTTTGATAATTTAATATTAGATTGGTTTATTTATACCTCTCATAAAAACAATAAGTAGGCAACCATTTTTAGTGTGAGAGTTATGCTCAGAACGAGGTTCAAAAGTTACAAAGTCACCTTTTTTAAATATTTTTCCATCAGCATCCTCTAGCTCACCATCAATTACATAAAACTCTTCATATCCTTGATGGATATGAGGTAAGCTTTTGGCACCAGCATCCATTTTTAATATGTAGGTACCAAATCCACCATTACTTTTATCATAGCTAATTTTGTGCCAGCTCATACCTTTGACTGGCTCACCATAATTATCAAATGGTTCAAATTTTAAATCCTCTATATTTTTAATGGATCTTTTAGTCATATTAATAATACGTATAGTACAATTAATTTATGTATTTGAAAATTGTGTTTGAAGCTTGATTTAAGCTTTTGGTATTGGCTAAAATAAAATATTTAAAACCTTAGTTTTAAAATTATTATTTCAGCCAATAGGAAGTGTGAATTATGCAGTTTTTAAGTTAACTGCTGAAGGACCTTTAGGACCATCTTCAACATCGAAAGTCAAAGCTTGACCCTCATCTAAACCGTTCATACCAGCATCTCTTACTGCTGAAACATGTACAAACACATCTTTTTCTTTGTCTTCTCTTTCAATAAAACCAAAACCTTTGGTTGGATTGAACCATTTTACTTTTCCTTGTAGACTCATATTTATCTTCTTACTTTTCGTTGTATTAATTTATTACTTATAATTAAGTAATTCTGGCTTTGTTTAGATTTATTAGGGTTTTGTCAACTAAATTGATGGATTATTGATTATTTTTTATAACTTCTTTGTTAGATAAACAGAGTTTTTATCTTCCTTATAATGAGCGAACGGATCACATATTTCAAAACCACACTGTTTAAATAATTTTCTAGCAGGTTTGAAGAAGTCTCCAGCACCTGTTTCAATACTTAACTTTTTAATGTTTAATTTTTTTGCCTCATTAATTAAATGATTAATTACATTAATCCCATTTCCCATTCTTCTGAAGTTGTCATGAATTCTTATTGATTTAAATTCTCCATGTTCTTTATCTAAAAATTTTAAAGCACCACATCCCATCAGCAGATCATTTTCCCATAAACTCCAAAATTTAATTGATGGAACTTTTAAACCAGGAATGTCAAGAACATGAGCACTTCCTTCAGGTGATGCAGCTCTTAATTCAATAAAATGCTTTGTAAGCAGTTCGTGAACTTCAGGGTTATCAAAATTACCTTCTATTGATTTTAACATTTATACTAAAGTTGTGATATGACCCATTTTTCTTTTTTCTTTTATCTCTTTCTTTAGATAATCAAAAAAGAATTCATTGTCTTTGAATTTAGGAAATTTTCTATGTTCAGATATTTGGTCTCCAATTAAATTAACCATTGTTGCATTAGATAATTTTTTCAAAGGTATTTGTTCTAATCCACATACTGCTCTAACATGATTTTCAAATTGACTGACGTTATACGCGTTAATAGTAAGATGGCCAGAATTATGAACTCTTGGAGCAATTTCATTAACATATAAATTATCATTTCTATCAATAAAAAACTCTACACATAAAGTCCCTATATATTTTAGTTCCTCAGCGATGGACATTGCCCATTCTTTAGATTGATCGTAAATTTTTTTGTCTATATCTGCTGGAATTTTTGAAAATTTTAATATTTGATCTTCATGCTTATTTTCTATTGGTTCATAAATTTCATATTTTTGATCATTAAATCTAGTGATAATAATTGAAATCTCTTTTTTTAACTTAACTAACTTTTCTAAAATGTAATCTTTTGAATAATCAATATTTAATCCGTTGAATTCTTCAATTGAATTTATAGGATATTGTCCTTTACCATCATAGCCAAGAGTAGTTGTTTTTAAAATTCCAGGCAAAAGATCTTCTAGAGCTTCAATTTCAGACTTGTTTTCTACAGAGGCATATCTCGTTGTTCTAATATTTAAATTATTTACAAAGTCTTTTTCCGCTAATCTATGTTGGATTAATCTGTTAACTGAAGGTTTTGGTAAAACAGGTTTTAATTTATTTATTTCATTTAATGTTTCAAATGGAATGTTTTCAAATTCATAAGTGACATAATTTACTAGATTTACAAATTCAATAATCTTTTCTTTATTATTATAATCACCAGAAATAAACTTATTACAAAAATTTTGTGCAGGCGCATCAGGATCATCAGAATAGATTATAGTTTTGATATTCAATTTTTTTGCCGAAATAGCAAGCATACTTCCAAGTTGGCCACCACCAATAATTCCTAGAGTTATGTCTGACATTTTATTTAGGTTTTTTTTTTACAGATTTCGTTTGTGATAGTCTTAAATTGTTTAATTTTTTTTTAATAGAAGCATTATTGTTTGCAATTATTGATGCAGCTAATAAAGCAGCGTTTATAGCACCATCTTCACCTATAGCTAGTGTTCCAACAGGTATTCCTTTTGGCATTTGCGCAATAGATAGTAAGCTATCTAAACCTTTTAGTTTTTTACTTTCTATGGGTACACCTAAAACAGGCAAGGGAGACAAAGCAGCTATCATACCTGGTAAGTGAGCAGACCCACCAGCACCCGCGATAATAACACCAATATTATTTTTTTCAGTAGATGCTGCAAACTCATACATTCTTTTAGGAGTTCTGTGTGCTGATATAATTTTTGTTTCAAAAGGAACTCCAATTTTTTTAAGAGTTTTTTCAGCAAGTTGCATGGTTTTGTAGTCAGATTGACTACCCATAACAATTGAAACTTTAAATGCTTTATTTTTTTTCATGAAAAATACTAAAAGTCTTATTTCAAAAATAGCTTAAAATTTCAATAAAATTAATAGTATTTAAAAACCATTTTGATTAAAGTTAACCATAATATGAATTTTAAAATTGATAATTTACAATACTGTAATTGGTCTAGAAAAATTTTTGAATATAATAGATCTGCAGAACTAGATGCAGTTCATGTAACTATCGTTTATCATGAAGATTATCATGAGCTTTTAGAAGAAATTAAAAAATGGGAAATACTTTTTTCTGAAAACTCTGACCTAATTTTTCTTGGAAGAGACTATAAGGATATTGAAAAAGCAAATACTGAAAAAAAAACAGCAATTTTTTTTGGTTTTCAAAATTGTTCACCGATAGAGGATGATATCAGTTTAGTTGAAAAAGTTCATAATCTAGGATGCAGATTTATGCAGCTAACCTATAACAATCAGTCGTTACTTGCTACAGGTTGTTATGAAAAAATTGATAGTGGAGTTACAAATTTTGGTCGTGAAGCAATTAAAGAAATGAATAGAGTGGGGATAGTTGTTGATATGTCTCATTCAGCAGAAAAAAGTACATTTGATGCAATTGAATTAAGTGAAAAACCAATAGCAATCACACATGCAAATCCATCATTTTGGCATGCAGCAAAAAGAAATAAATCTAATGAACTTTTAAAAACACTAAGTGAAAGTGGAGGAATGTTGGGTTTATCTTTATATCCCCATCATTTAAAAGATAACACTAATTGCACAATCGAAAGTTTTTGTGAAATGGTTGCTAAAACAGCAGATATTATGGATCTAAAAAATATCGGCATTGGTTCTGACCTTTGTTTAAATCAACCTGATACTGTTGTTGAGTGGATGAGAAATGGTACCTGGTCCAAAAGTAAAAACTATGGAGAAGGATCTAAAAATAAACCTGGCTTTCCTAAACAGCCTGAATGGTTTGAAGATGCAAGAGGATTTAAAAATATTGAAAGTGGTCTTAAAAAAATAGGTTTTTCAGATAGTGAGACACATGGGATACTAGGAAACAACTGGTATAATTTTTATAAATCAATCTAATTATGAATATTGAGTTAAGGGATCCAAATACAATAATGAAATTGTCGAGACTAGGATCATTTCATCAATCAAAATTATCATTTTTAAGAAGTTTCTTAAGTGAATTTAAAGACTGGGATTATAAAAGAGATTTATTTAATCTTGATCAAAATGGCTATGGTGAAGCAGTTTATTCATTCAAAAAAAAAAATAGAGTTTATTCATTAGTTTGTTTTGCTAATGAGATAAAAGATGAAGAAAGATCTGATAGGGTGATAGCTACTAAATGGGATGCGGCATTTACATTGCATGATGGTATTCCTACCAAAGAGGATATTGCAAGATTAAAAAATGAAGTTCCAAAACAAGAAGTAGGCAGACTTTCGTTTAAAGAGCTAACCTTATCTAGAGCCAATAAATCTGTAAGAGTATTTAATCATGTAGTTGAAAATTTAAGTGAGGGTAAACAACCTGATTTAGAATTATTATCAAAAGTTGGATATTTATACAGAACTACAGCAGTATATGGATCTGGTAAATTTGGGCTAGCTGATAGATTTAGGATTAAAAATAGAGAAGAAATTAATGGTCCTTTTAGATTAGAAATGATGTTGGTTTATCTTGTGAGACAATTTACATTTGATCAAGTTAATCATGTTGCTCAACATAAAAATCCAGAAAAAGCTGTGAAATTAGATGAACAAATATGTAAAAATTTAGGTATTGGTAATTCTACTGGCCTTGGTATGGCTCCTTTTATAGTTAATCATCCAACACTATTGAATAATTGGATTTTAAGTAGAGAAACTGCATTAAAAAAAATTAGAGAAATTAAGATTGTTGAAAACAACGATAGTGAACTTTTTATAGATTGTGTAAAAAAATCTATAAAAAATATTACTACCTGGAATACTGATAGCGAATATCAGCAAAATAAAATCAGATTATTGTTAAAAGATGTTGAAAAATTTCTAATTTATATTGCAAATGATTTTAATTTTAAAACTGAATATCCTTTTAACAAAATATATCTGTGGCTAGAGCAAAATACTTGTGAGGAATGTATAGAATATATTGTTTCTATAATGATGGAGCCTTACAACAGCATTACAGACCCTTTAGTTGCAAATATGAGCTCAGATGAAGATAAGTATTTTAATATACCCACTAATCGTATAGTTCAGGAATTAAAAAACATAATTGAAACTAGATATCCAAATATATTAGAAATTAACTTTGATCAAAAAGAAAATTATCAAAATTTCTGGTTTATATCAAAAAATAAAGAAGAACCTAGATTAGCTGATAGATTTCAAGAACATGGAGCAGAGCTTGAACAACCACTTGCAATTGCAAGAGATATAAAAAAGCTTTATGAGAAATTATTATCTGAAAAAAATAACACAACTATTGCGCAATTTTTATCTTTAAACTCAGAATTAAGACATGTTGTAAGAAGAGCATTTATTATAGAAAAATTTCCTTACTCTGAAATTCAAGATAATACGATTGGTAAAAATATTGTTCCTATAGATATGCTAAGATTAAAATTGTCTTTTTTTGGAGCATTAAAGTTTGACCCAAGATCAGACAAGTGGCTAAGAATTTGTATGTTTCAAGGCGCGCCATTGCCAAATGAATTAAAGAATTATGATGAGCAATGGGTTTATAAAGCTAATAATTAGATATGAGATCTTTAAGTGAAATTGAAACTGCAGCTAAAAGAGCAAGTAGAGCAGTTGGCCTATCTTGGGGTAATTCTGAAGAGGTTGGAAAGTCTATTCGTCAGTTGGAACTTTTTGGCTTTCAAGGGATTAAGAATTTAAATCAATACTATAAAGAAAAAAATTTAAAAAAATTTGAAAATTTAAATTTAATCGAAAAAAAAAATGAGCCATCTTCTGTAGCTTTTTGTCCAATTATACTTGGTGTTAGTTTTTTAGATCAAATTAAATCAATAGAAGACTTTGAAACAATTCAATTTAAAAATATTGCATATCCAGTTATTTTCTTATCATTTTTAAGTAGAGCATCAGAGATTTGTGGAAAAAAGATAAGAGCTAAATTTGATGAAATTGAAATCTTGCTTAATTTAAATGTAAATATTTATTCAAATTCGACAAGTCAAGAATTCCCTAAATTTGCAAATGAAATTGAAATTAATATTGTTAACAATCAAGACAATTTTACCGAGTCTGATTGGAACAGTTTGTATAAATTGGCGGAAGATACTTTTGTAGAAGAGAGTGATAGCTTAAAACAAGGTGGGGCTGGAGCAGGACTTACCGATAATGACTGATAAATCAAAAGAAGAATTTAGCAATGAAACTATAAAGGAATTAGATAATATTTGTGAGGAGTGTAAAAAAGAAGATGAAAGTGTCTCTCAAAATTTAATTTTAACTAGTTATAAATTATGCTCTTCTTGTAGAGTTTCTAAGACTATATTTCCACTTTAGCTTATTTGATTTACAGGCAACATATTCATTCTACTCATTACAAAAGAGATAGATAAAAATGCTATAATCAAGAATGATAAAAAAACTATTCCAAAAGATTTGACATTAGATTTTAAACTTAACACATGCTTAGTGGAAATAATTAATCCAGCAAAAATCCAAAACTGTGTTAGAAAAATAATCGGTATCATCATATTAGGAGTTACTGCAAAAAATCTAAGTAGGCCAGGTGCATGAGCAAATCCAACCGTTGTTAAAACTTTTTTAAAAGGAACCTTTGTTTTCTTATCTGGAAAAAGCTTAACGCCAATTACATAAATAAAGATTGCCCAAACTAACCAAGTCAGTATTGAAGTAAGTCCAGACATTGCAACAGCAGTTTTTATAACCGTGTTTGCTGCAACAGCGCCTGCAATTCCATCTAAGATCATTATAAGTCCAGCAAAATAAACTGATGCTTCACCAAAATTTTTATTATCTGTATAAAGAGATCTATCTAACTTTATTGATTTAAAAACTATATTTAAAAATTCACCAAACATTAATTTTTATTCTTTCTATTTTTCTGAGCTTTATAAGAAACAAATAGTGGAAAGAGTATTAAAGCAATCGCAATGATAATGCAAATTACGATTAAAAAACCTTTAGTCATTGAGAAAATGGGGGAGCTTTAATTTTACTCCCCCAAATAATAAATTTAGCCTTTTACAACTTCTCTTGTATTTGCGTTGTAAGATTCTTTGAATGGAATATCCACTACTACAGCATCAACAGGAGTTCCTGGTGTGTCTGAGTATTTTTCAGGCAAATGAACTTTGTATTTAGTTCCAACTTTTCCTTTTGGAAATCCATTTGCGTTTAATGTTCCATCAAATGGTACATATCCCATTGCAATATTTTGTTTTTTCTCTGGGTGATACCAAGGAGAGGTAATAAATCCTACTGGATCTCCACCACTCTCAGGTGATACTAGCCAAAAATCAGGAGCATACTCTTCAATAGGTTTTCCGCCTAACTCAAGTCCAACTAATTGAAGCTTGTAAGGTTTTTTACCATCTTTAAGTTCAGCACCCATTTTTTCTAATGCAGCTTTACCTACATAGTCTCCTTTTTTAGCCCATTCACCTTTTCCAGATAATGAAACTTGATAACCTAAGTTACATTGGAATGGATTGTGTTGTTGATCCATATCTTGTCCCCAAGAAAGAATTCCAGCTTGAATTCTTCTATGGTGAGCAGGAGCAATAACCATAAGGTTATGTTTTTTTCCAGCTTCAAGAACGGCATTCCACATATCCTCAGCATATAAAGTAGAGTCTCTTAAGTATATTTCATACCCAGCTTCTCCCGAGAAACCAGATTGAGAAATTACACAACTTCTTCCACCTACTTTTACTTCTGCCAAGCCATAGAAAGGCATATTGTCAAAATCAACTTGATCTCCACAAAGATCTTTCATTAAAGCTTTTGATTTTGGTCCTTGTATTTGTACAGGACTGACATCAATCTCTTCAATAGTACAATCAAATCTTCCATCAGCGTTTACCCCTTGAAGGTACATACCAATATCAGAGTCTGATAACGAAAACCAAAATTCATCTTCAGAAATTCTAAGAAGAATTGGATCATTTAAAACTCCACCATATGCATTACACAAGATTACATATCTTGCTCTCATTGGAGAAATTTTTGTTGCATCTCTTGTTATTACATAGTCAGTAAATTTTTCTGCATCCGGACCCTTAACTCTGATTTGTCTTTCAACAGCAACGTTCCACATAGTAACGTGATTTACAATTGCATCATACTCAACCATTGCTCCACCATCTTCTGGTTTTACATAACCTCTAGGGTGATAAATACGATTATAAACAGTTGCTCTCCAGCAACCAGCTTGCATTGATAAATGCCAATAAGGTGATTTTCTTACTCTTGTTGAGATAAGCATTTCAACTTTTGTTGGCCCACTTTGTCTTAAATTGTATGGTACTGCACGATCTGATTGATCAACTGAAGTAACATGCTTTAGCTTAGTATAGTCAAATTCATTAGACATAACTATTCTCCTTCAACCACTTGTTAGTTTCCTTCAAGCCGCCGAATGTATAAATGTGGAAGTTATCAGTATGTGATTTAACTTTCCCAATTAAATCATTAGGGTCTTTAGGTTTCAATAAATCTAACGCCTTACTAAAATTAGATTTAAGAAAGTTAATGGAATTTTTTGCCCCGACAATATTAGCAAATTTAATTAAGCTAGATATTTTCATTGGCCCAGTAATTCCAACATGCACTGGTACGCTTTGTTTAGAAATAAAATCAACAATAGGCTGACTATCTAATAACCATTGTGTTACTATGTAATCAGCATAAGGCTTTTTATCTATCATTGCTTTTTCTAAATTTTGTTCTGGTATGTCAGGACTTCCCTCTGGATGACCTGCGATACCAATTTTAATTCCTTCAAAATAACCTGTTTCTAAAATTTGATAAGAGCTATCAAACTTACCAATTGGATCTCTGCTTCCACCAATAACTAAAGCTTGTTTAACACCTTGATCTTTACATCTTGAAACATATTCTTTTAATTCATCTTCATTGTTAATTGATCTAGCTGGAAAGTGTGGAACAGGATTAAAACCTTTCTTTAAAAGATCTCCAGATTTATCAGCTGTTTCTTTATAATCTCCACCAGGTAACATTGTGACGTAAACATCCTTTACAGGCGGCAAGGTTTCTAGGTCTGTGTGTGGACCGATTTCCAATGAAAAATTCATTTTTTCCCGATCATTATCTTATTTGAAAAAGCTGTCAAAGAAATTCAGCATGGTTTAAAATGGAAATTTGTTGCCAAAAATTATGTCCATGATAATTTTTTTGTGGTGCAAAATCAGAAATATAAATCTCTCTCAGAAATCTTGGATATCAAGAAATTGATGAATGTGGATAGACCTATTGAGAGTGCAAATGGACTTCCAAATGAGTGTTACACCAGTGATCATTATTTAGAGTATGAAAGAAATAAGATTTTTAGTGATAAATGGACAGTTATAGGAGTTGGTAGCTCAATACCTAATGCCGGAGATGCAAAGCCATACAATCTACTCGGGATTCCTTTAATAATTGTCAGAGACAAGGATCTTAAAATTAGAGTATTCCACAATGTCTGTAGTCACAGAGGTTTCAAATTAATAGACAAACCATGTACTCTAAAAAATGTAATCAGATGCCCTTATCATTCCTGGTCATATGACTTTAAAGGAAATTTGGTCGCCACCCCTCATATAGGAGGTTTAAATGTTCATAGCTCAGATCAATTTGAAAAGAATCAGAGCAATCTAAAAGAGATCAGATCTAAAATATGGATGGATATTATTTTTATAAACATCAATGCAAATGAAATTGAGTTTGAAGATTATATCAAACCACTTGAACAAAGGTGGTCAAAATTTATTAATCGGAAAGATCAAAAATTATTAGTTCATTCCAAAGATTATGGTTCTTTTGATCTAGAAGTTAAATGTAATTGGAAATTTGCTATAGAAAACTATTGTGAAAGTTATCATCTGCCAACTATTCATCCAGAATTAAACAAAGTATCTAATATTAATGATCATTATCATATTCAAGGTTTACCAAATCGATTTGCAGGTCAAGGAAGTGAAAAATATGAACAACCTGTAAAAGGAAATAAAAAATTCGATACATTTAAGAATTGGGAAAAAAACTCATTAAAAAATTCTGAGTATATTGCTTTATTTCCCAATGTAATGATTGGTTTGCACCTAGATCATTTTTATGTATTTTGGCTAGAGCCGATTGCAACCAATAAAACAAAAGAACACATGCATATTTATTATGTAGGAGAAGAAAGTGCTAATGGAGATGGATTGAAAGAACTAAGAAAAGAAAATGCAAGATTTTGGAAAGACGTTATGTTGGAAGATATAAGTGCAATTGAAGGAATGCAGGCAGGAAGAGGATCACCGGTTTATAATGGTGGAAATTTTTCACCAGCAATGGATCAACCAACTCATCAATTCCATAAATGGGTAGCAAATAATTTAATATAATATGAAAATAATTTTAATAATGGGTCTTCCAGGTTCAGGAAAAACAACTTTAGCTAATGAATTAGCTCCAATGCTTAATGCAAAACGATTAAATGCAGATGAGGTTAGAAAAGAAGCAAATGATTGGGATTTTTCTGAAGAGGGTAGAAAAAGACAGGCAAAAAGAATGGCAGATTTTGCTTTAAAATTAAAACAAGATGGAAATTTTGTGGTAGCAGATTTTATTTGTCCTACCCCTGAAGCAAGAGCTTTGTTTTCTGCTGATTTTATTATTTGGGTTGATACAATTACAGAAGGAAGATTTGATGATACAAATAAGATGTTTGTTAAACCAAGTAAGTTTGACTATCATGTAACCACTCAAGATGCTAAAAATTGGGCACCAAAAATATTAAAGGAGATAAAATAATGGCGTACGAATGGGATAATAAAAAACCAACAGCACAAATGTTAGGAAGATGGCAACCATTTCACGATGGCCATTACACTTTATTTAAAGAAATCGTAAAAAAAACAGGTCAAGTTTGTATTCAAATTAGAGATGTCCAAGGAGTTGATGACAATCCTTTTGATTTTGAAACAGTTAAAAAAAATATTGAAGATAGACTAAATCCAGAATTTGAAGGTCAATTTAAAGTGATGCTAGTGCCAAATATAACAAACATTTGTTATGGACGGGGCGTTGGATATAAAATTGAAGAAATTGAACTGTCAAAAGAAATTCAAGAAATTTCTGCAACTAAAATAAGAGCCAAGATGAGAGAAGAAGGAAAATTAAAATAGATCTTAATGAGTAGCAATATCAAGATAAAAAAAATTAACAGTGAAATATCTTCAATTATTATTGATGAACAAAAAACTTATAATTCATTATCTTTTCAAAATTTAAATGATTTATTAAAGGCTTTTAAAAAACTTGATAATGACAAACAATTAAAAGTAATTATTTTAGAAGGTGCTGGCAAAGGTTTTAGTGCAGGACATAACTTAAAAGAGGTTAGAGGATTAAAAAAAAGAGAAAAATATCAAAAATTGTTTAATCTTTGTTCAAAAGTTATGCTTCAAATTGTAGAGGGAAGGAAACCAGTAATTGCAAAAGTACATGGTGCCGCGTTTGCTGCTGGATGTCAGTTAGTCGCAAGTTGTGATTTAGCTTACAGTACTAAAGATGCTTTATTTGCAACACCTGGTGTTAACATTGGTCTATTTTGCAGCACACCTATGGTGGCTGTTAGTAGAAAAATTAATAGAAAACCCATGATGAAGATGTTGTTAACTGGAGAACCTATTAAAGCAAATTATGCGAAAGAAATCGGATTAATTAATGATTGTTATTCTAAATCAAAACTAAATAGTGAAGTTTTGAAAGTTGCAAAAACTATTGCATCAAAATCAAATTTAACAATTAAAATTGGTAAACAAGCTTTTTATAAGCAATTAGAGATGCCATTAAAAAAAGCCTATGCATATACTAGCAAAATGATGACAATAAACATGATGGCAATGGATGCTAAAGAGGGGATCTCAGCATTTTTAGAAAAAAGAACACCAAAATGGAAAAACAAGTAATGAAAAACAAAAAAAATATAATAATTTTTATTTTCATTATTTTAGGAATGTTTTTTGTTCTGAGTTTTAATGATCATAATTTCAAAAGAGCCGTTGATGCATGTCTTGCAGGAAGTCAAAAATTATCAGAGTCTAAAATTACTGATTTAGATGAAGCACGAAAATTTTGTGAAGATCAAATTAATAAAAATAAATAATTGATGTCTGAAATAAAAGATATTCTCTCAAAATATAATACTATTGCGATGATCGGAGTTAGTAAAGATCCTACTAAACCATCAACAATTGTTATGAAGTACATGCAAAAATATGGATTTAAAGTCATTCCAGTTAATCCAAGAGCAAAAGGTGAAAAAATTTTAGGAGAAGAGGTATATGAAAAAATAACAGACATTAAAGAACCAATTGATATTGTGGATGTGTTTAGACCTTCAAGAGAAGCTTATGGAATAGCAGAGGACACTGTAAAAATTGGTGCAAAAGTTTTATGGTTACAACTTGGTATAAGAGATGAAAGCGCAAAAGACTTAATGAAAAAAAATGATATTGAGTATATAGAAAACAAATGCACCAAGATGGAATATCAAAAATTTTTTTTAGGAAAGATGCAGGCTTTTCCAGTTTTAAGTAACTAATGAATATAGTAAATTTTACACCAGTAACAGCTACTCTTGGGGGAATGATAATAGGTCTAGCAGTTGTAATATTTTTTTTATTTAATGGAAGATTGATAGGAATTAGCGGAATAGCTGCTAATGCATTATCAGAAAAAAATAATAGATTTGATAATTTATTGTTTTTAATTGGTTTAGTAATAGGTCCAATACTTTATATATTGTTCACAAAGAAAGAGATTAATATCGCAATTTCAAATTCACTAATCTTATTAATTTGTGCAGGTTTGCTGGTTGGAATAGGAACGAGAGTCAGCGGAGGATGCACCAGTGGTCATGGAATTAGTGGTATTGGAAGATTTTCTCTAAGATCTATTATTGCAACAATTACATTTATGATTGTTGGAATATTAACCGTGTTAATCAAAAATTATATATGAATAAATTAATTTCTCTTCTTGCAGGTATAATTTTTGGTACTGGATTAGTCATTTCAGAAATGATTAATCCTGAAAAAGTTTTAAGTTTTTTAGATGTATTTGGAAATTGGGATCCATCATTAGCTTTTGTAATGATAGGGGCTCTAATCGTTTCTTCACCATTATTTCATTTAATCAAAAATAAAGAAAAACCTTTGTTTGCTGATAGTTTTAATTATTCAAAAAACAAAGAGATAAATAATCGACTAATTATTGGATCTGCTTTATTTGGAGCAGGTTGGGGGCTTGGAGGACTTTGCCCTGGTCCGGCAATATCATCTATTGCACTTTTAAATATTAATTCAATAATTTTTGTTTTTGCTATGTTTATTGGATTTTATTTAGTTAAATTCTTTAATCTGACTAAGGCTAGTTAGATTTTATATTACTATAATTAAAGTATAATATTTTATTAAAAAATATTTGTATGAATAAATTACTTAAGTTTTTAGATAATACTTTTTTAGATTTAGGACGACAGTTTAAGTGGAGTTATCTGCCTCCATTAATGGTTTATGTTGCAGCAGGTATTTCTGGTTTAACAGGAATTGTTGGAACTTTTTTTGTTAAAGATTATTTGAATTTATCAGCTGCGTTTCTTGCAGGATTAGGATTTTGGGCAGGAATTCCATGGGCTTTAAAAATGCCATTGGGACATTTAGTTGATCTCATCTGGGATAGAAAAAATTATATGGTTTTTTTTGGTGCATTTTTAATAGCACTAAGTTTGTTGATTATGTATGGGTTAATAATTCATACAGAATATCTGGCTCAAATTTTTTCAGTAGAAACTTGGTTTGTAATTAGTGTGATTTTAGCACCTGTAGGCTATGTCGTACAAGATGTTGTTGCGGATGCAATGACAGTTGAGGCTGTACCATTAACTGATGAGCGTGGAAATGATTACAGCAAAGATCAAATTAAGATCATGCATACAACAATGCAAACTCTTGGACGTTTTGCAATTATTGGAGGCACTGTATTGGTAGCACTAGCAAATGTTATTTTATTTAGAGACGTGGAAAACCTAGAGCAGTCTGCTAAAATTGCTCTATATGGTAAAATTTATATATATGCGTTAGTTATTCCGCTTGTCTCAATTTTAGGGGTACTTTTAGCAAAACAATTAAGAAATAAAAAAATTCAAAATTTAAAATCTCTAGGATTAGAATTTAAAGAAGAAAGAGGAACAGAAACAACTAAAGTTAATTGGTGGATTTTAGGAGGAAGTTTAATATTTGTTATTTTCACTTTATCAATTGGATCTTTTAAAGCTCCCTTTGCTCAAGAAATAGTTTTTATCGGTTCAGTTATCATAATTTTATTTTTGATGTTTAAACTTATCAAAGAGTTACCAGAAAATTTACGACTAACAATTGTTGGAACAGCAGTAATCATTTTTATTTTTAGAGCAATGCCAGGTCCTGGACCTGGTCTAACTTGGTTTGAAATTGATAAACTTGGGTTTAATGAGCAGTTTTTTTCAGTTTTATCTCTACTAGCCTCAGTTTTAACTTTAGCTGGAATAGTTTTATTAAGACCGTTTATGGCTAATAACTCAATTGCAAAAATAATAGTTGTATTAAGTATTGCTGGTGCAGTTTTATTTTTACCCAGTGTTGGGATGTATTATGGATTTCATAATTGGACAGCTTCATTAACGGGTGGGATTGTTGATGCAAAATTTATTGCACTGATTAATACAGCCTTAGAGTCACCTTTAGGTCAAGTATCAATGATACCTTTATTGGCTTGGATTGCAAAAAATGCACCCTCACATCTTAAAGCGACTTTTTTTGCAGTCTTTGCCTCTTTTACAAATTTAGCTCTTTCTGCAAGTGCCCTTGGAACAAAGTATTTAAATGAAATATTCACAGTTACTAGAGAAGTAAAAGATAAAGTATCAGGTGAAATTCAAGCTACCGCTGATTATTCTGAACTTGGAATATTATTAATTGTAGTGACCTTGCTAACATTAATTTTACCTATTTTGTTTGTGTTTATAATTAATAACAGTAAATATAAAACTCAAGAGTAATCAAAAAATTCATTAGTTATTTCTCATTATTTTGCTATTAAAAGAAATGAAAAAAATTTTTTTAGTTTACGGACATTATAATGATAATTCTTTCAATGCTGCAATAAGAGATACGTTTGTTAAAACTGCTGAAGCAAAAGGTAATAAAGTTGACTCAGTAGATTTATATAAAGAAAAATTTGACCCTGTTTTTGCTGGAGAAGATCCTGGTGAAGATGTTTTAAATCACCGTAAAAGAATAGAAGAATGTGATACAATTGTTTTAATAGCACCCATTTGGAATTTTAGAATGCCTGCTATTGTTGAGGGTTGGATTGATAAAGTTTTAGCTCCACCTTGGGCATTTAAATTTAAACAACTTTGGGGCAATTATGGATATCCAATAGGTAATTTAAGACAAAAAAAAGCAATAATTTTTTGTACTTATGGTTCACCAAGATTAGCAATTACAACTTTCTTTTTAAATTTACCTATTAGAAGATTAAAAAGAGGAGTATTTCATATGTGTGGCATATATAACATTGTCTATAGAAGATACTTTGCAGTACCATTCGTTAGTGATGCAAAAAGGAAAGAATTTTTAGAAGATGTTAAGAAAACTGCAAATAATATTTAAAGTATTATTTTTTGTTTCTTTTTTTCTTAATTCATCAAATGCAGAAATTCTCAAACCTAATAGCAATATTAAGCCATCAGAAGTAGTTAAAATCCAGCTAAGTGGACTTCAGAAAAATGATCTAGATTTTAAAGATAGTGGCATAGAGCAAACTTGGAATTTTGCGCACCCCAACAATAAAAAGGTTACAGGTCCTTTGCCTAATTTTAAGAGAATGATCAAAGGAGACTCTTATCAAATGATGCTAGATCATCTTAGTCATACTGTTACAGAGCTTGGAAGTAGTGACAAATGGGCTCAATTTGAGGTTATAATTTTAGATAAGAATAAGATTTATCATAAGTTCAATTGGCAAGTTGAAAAGTACACTCAGGATGGGGTGTTAAAGGATTGTTGGTTGACTACAATGGTGTCAAATCCTATTCCACTTGGTAGCTCAATTTAATTATCCACAGATACAATTTTGTTTCGTTATTTCAAAAAATTTAGTAGGAATCGCGGATGAAAACAAAAACTAAAGTCGTAGTAGTTGGCGGTGGAGTTGTAGGGGTTAGTGCTCTTTACCATTTAGCAAAAAAAGGTTGGTCAGATGTTGTTCTTGTTGAGCGAAAAGAATTAACCTCTGGATCTACTTGGCATGCTGCAGGTTTATTACCATTATTTAATATGAGTTATTCAGTAGGACAATTGCATAAATATGCAGTGGACCTTTATAAAAAATTAGAAGAAGAAACTGGAAAAAATGTTGGCTTTAGTGTTGTATCAAATATTCGTTTAGCAAGCACCAAAGATAGAATGGATGAATATCATCAGTACGCTGGTGTTGCCCAAACTATTGGTGTTGACGTAAAGTTTTTAACACCAGATCAAGTTAAAGAAATTTGGCCTTTGTGTCATACTGATGATTTGGTTGGAGCAATCCAACATCCAGAAGATGGATATATCCAGCCTGCTGATTTAACTCAAGCAATGGCTACAGGCGCAAGAAATATGGGTGCAGAAATTTATAGAAATACAAGTGTACTTTCTATGAAACAAACTAAAGATGGTTGGGTTGTTGAAACTGATAAAGGATCAATTGAATGCGAGCATGTTATTTCTTGTTCTGGAAACTTTGCAAGACAAACAGGAAAAATGGTTGGATTAGATATACCAGTAATTCCAGTTGAACATCAATATATTGTAACAGAACCACATCCTGAAATTCAAAAAAGAAAAAAAGATGGCTTACCAGAAATGGGAGTTCTTAGAGATAGTGATAGCAGATGGTATATGCGAGAAGAAGCTGGAGGATTAATTTTAGGACCATACGAAGATGGTGCACCAGCGTGTTATGTAAATGGACCATCAAAAGATTCAGAGTACGAATTATTTCAAGAAGATTTAGATAGATTAGCGCCACATATTGAAGGTGCAATACACCGTGTTCCTGCTTTTGGAGAAGTAGGTGTTAAAAAAGTTTATAATGGTGCAATCTGTTATACTCCAGATGGTAACCCAATTGTTGGACCTGCGTGGGGATTAAAAAACTTTTGGATTAATGAAGGACATAGCTTTGGAATTACTGCAGCAGGTGGAGCAGGATGGCAATTAGCTGAATGGATTATTGATGGGGAGCCAACAATTGATATGCTTGGAGTAGAACCAAGACGATATGGTGATTATGCAACTAAATCTTATTTAAAAGCTAAAAATGAAGAAGCTTACAGCCATGTATTTATTACTCACTATCCAGATGAAGAAAGACCAGCTGCAAGACCTTTGAAAACTTCACCTTGTTATGAGAGAATGAAAGATTTAGGTGCAGTATTTGGTCAAAAATTTGGTTGGGAAAGACCTAATTTTTTTGCAACAGATGGCATGGAACAAAAAGACGATTGGTCTTTTAGAAGATCCAAATGGTTTGATGCTATTAAGAAAGAATGCCAAAACGTAAAAGATAACGTTGGTCTTCTAGACATGACTGCATTTGCAAAATGTAGAATAAAAGGTCCAAAAGCAGAAGAATTTTTAGATCATTTAGTTGCAAATAAACTTCCAAAAAAAATTGGAAGAATTGGTTTATGTCATGCACTTAATACTAAAGGTGGAGTTCATTCAGAATTTACAATCATGAGAGAGTCCGAAGATAGTTTTTATTTAGTATCTGCTGGAGCAAACTTACGATTAGATCATGACTGGATCAAAAAATGGATGCCAAATGAAGGTGTTACATTTGAAGATTTAACAAACAGCACAGGTGTACTAGTGGTTGCTGGTCCTAAATCAAGAGAATTGTTACAAAAAATATCAACAGATGATTTTTCAAATGAAAATTTTAAATGGTTAACAGCTCAAGATGTAAATATTGGATACGCACCAGTTAATGCAATGAGAGTAAACTTTGTTGGAGAGCTAGGTTGGGAACTGCATCATCCAATTGAATATCAAAATCATATTTTTGATAAATTGATGGAAGCAGGAAAAGATTTAGGTATCAAACCTTTTGGTATTAGAGCAATGAATAGCTTAAGATTAGAGAAATCATACAAGCTAGTAGGAACAGAGCTTTCAATTGAGTATTCACCATATGAGTCAGGCTTGGATAGATTTGTACATCCAAATAAAGGTAGCTTTATTGGACTTGAAGCACTTAATAAATGGAGAGAAAAAGGTTTTGATAACAAGCTTATTACTCTTGAGATTCATAATACCAAAGACGCTGATGTTTTAGGAAATAATCCAATTTATAAAGACAATAAAGTTGTTGGTAGAGCAACAGGTGGTGAATTTGGTTTTAGATTAGATAAGTCTATTGCTCTTGCAATGGTCAAGCCAGAGCATGCTAATGTAGGCGACAAATTACAAGTTGATATTTTAGGTGAAATGTATGACGCTACAGTAATAGAAGAGAGTCCTTACGACTCTGAAAATAATTTATTGAGAGCTTAATGAAAATTTTAGTCGCTGTTAAAAGAGTTATTGATTACAACGTTCAAATAAGAGTAAAAGAAGATGGAACAGGCATTGTCACTGATAATGTTAAGATGTCAACAAATCCACCAGACGATAATGCAATCGAAGAAGCTGTTAAAATAAAAGAAAGTGGAAAAGCAACAGAAGTCATTGTTGTTACAATTGGAGAAGATAAAGCTCAAGAAACTGTAAGAAAAGCTTTAGCCGTTGGAGCAGACAGAGGAATTCATGTTAAAGCAGATGGTGTGATAGAGCCAATAGCTGTTTCAAAAATTTTACAAAAAATTGTTGATAAAGAAAAACCAGACTTAGTATTCATGGGTAAACAAGCCATTGATGACGACTGCAATCAAACAGGGCAAATGTTAAGTGCTTTATTGGACTGGCCACAAGCTACTTTTGCTTCAAAAATTGAAGTTAAAGATGGAAAACTTGAAGTTGTTAGAGAGATAGATGAGGGCTTAGAAACTATTGAAATTAATACACCTGCAATTGTTACATGTGACTTAAGATTAAATGAACCAAGATATGCATCATTGCCAAATATTATGAAAGCAAAGAAAAAGCCAATTGAGCAAATGGCTGCATCAGATTTAGGTGTGGATGTAACTCCAAAAATACAACAGGTAAAAGTTGAAGAACCACCTAAACGAAAAGCTGGAATTAAAGTTTCAAGTGTTGCTGAGTTAGTTCAAAAATTAAAAAATGAGGCTAAAGTAATATAATGTCAGTACTATTAATTGTAGAACACAACAACAAAGAGCTTAAATCATTTACATTAAATGCTGTAACAGCAGCATCACAAATAGATACTGATGTTCACGCATTAGTTATTGGAAATAATTGTGGAGATGTTGCAAAAGCTACTTCAGAATTACCTTTAGTTAAAAAAGTAATAACAGTAGAAGCCGCCTACTATGAAAACTTTTTAGCAGAAAATTTTGCGCCAGTTATTGTTAAGCTTGCAGATAATTATTCACATATAGTTTGTTCAGCTAACACATTTGGTAAAAATTTAATGCCAAGAATAGCAGCTAAATTAGATACATCACAAGTTAGTGATATTATTAAAGTAGAGTCATCTGATACTTTTGTTAGACCAATTTATGCAGGTAATGCTTTTGCAACTGTCAAAAGTACTGATGCAAAAAAATGTATTACTATTAGACCAACATCGTTTGATCCTTGTGAAAGTTCTGGTGGTTCAGCACCAATAGAAACTGCTGAAGCGACAGAAGAGTTTTCGCTAACAAAATTTGTCAAAAGAGAAGAAATCAAATCAGATAGACCAGAACTTGGCACTGCAAGAATAGTAGTATCAGGTGGAAGAGGTATGCAAAGTGGAGATAATTTTAAATTAATTACCTCTATTGCAGATAAACTAAATGCAGCAATAGGTGCATCAAGAGCAGCAGTTGATGCTGGTTATATTAGTAATGATCACCAAGTAGGACAAACAGGTAAAGTAGTTGTACCAGATTTATATATTGCAGTTGGAATATCAGGAGCAATCCAACATTTAGCTGGAATGAAAGAAAGCAAAGTAATTGTTGCAATTAATAAAGATGGAGAAGCTCCAATTTTTAGTGTCGCAGATTATGGTTTAGAAGCAGATTTATTTGAAGCTTTACCACAGTTCCTAGAAGAGCTGAATAAATTAAACACTATACAAAAATAATTCTTAAAGATAAAAATATCATATGACTAGAGAGTCGATGGAATATGATGCTGTAATAGTTGGAGGTGGTCCCTCTGGATTATCTACTGCAATTAAACTCAAACAGCTTGATCCAAATTTAAATGTTTGCTTGTTAGAAAAAGCTTCAGAAATTGGTGCTCATATTTTAAGTGGTAATGTTTTTGAAACACGAGCATTAGACGAGCTTTTACCAAATTGGAAAGAACTTAATTCTCCAATTAAAACTAAAGTATCAAAGGAAAAATTTTTATTTCTAGGTAAAACAAAATCATTAAGTTGGCCAACATGGTTACTTCCCAAGGTTCAGCAAAATCATAATAATTATATAATTAGTTTAGCAAATTTATGTAGATGGTTAGCAGAACAGGCTGAAGCGCTTGGTGTTGAAATTTTTCCAGGCTTTCCAGCAAGTGAAATTTTATATAATGAAGATGGTTCTGTTAAAGGTGTAGCCACTCAAGATATGGGTATTGATAAAGACGGTAATCAAAAAGATAGTTTTGAACCTGGTATTGAATTACTAGGCAAAGTAACAGTATTTGCAGAAGGTTGTAGAGGGCATTTAGGAAAACAGCTGATTGAAAAATTTAATCTTTCAAAAGATAAAGAC
Organism: Candidatus Pelagibacter sp.; assembly: GCA_028227525.1. The sequence goes on from JAOJAE010000004.1 coordinate 60,601, forward strand.
GCTCAGCAATATGGAATTGGTTTTAAAGAAATTTGGGAAATAGAAGATAAAAATCATGAAGAGGGAATGGTAATGCATACAGCGGGATGGCCATTAGACAATAATACTTATGGTGGAAGCTTTATGTATCATGCAGAAAATAAACAAGTATTTTTAGGGTATGTTATAGGTTTAGATTATAAAAATCCCCATCTTTCCCCTTATGATGAGTTTCAAAGATTTAAAACTCATCCATCAATTAAAAAAATAATTGAAGGTGGGAAAAGAATTTCTTATGGGGCACGTGCATTAATTGAAGGTGGCCTTCAAAGTTTGCCTCAAATGTTTATGCCAGGAGCATTACTTGTAGGCTGTGATGCAGGAACATTAAATATGCCTAAAATTAAAGGTTCTCATACAGCAATGAAAAGCGGAATGATTGCTGCAGAAACAATTATTGAAAAAATTAAAGAAAATAAAAACTTGTCTAATTATGAGGAAAAATTTAAAAAAAGTTGGGTTTATGAAGAACTTCATGCAGCTCGTAATGTAAAGCCTAGTTTTAGTTGGGGTTTAATTCTTGGAATAATATTTACCGGAATTGATCAAATTTTATTTAATGGAAAACTACCTTTTACTTTAAAACACAAACACGCTGATCATGAAACTCTTAAACCTGCAAATGAGATGCCTAAAATAGAATATCCAAAATATGATAATGTTATTACTTTTGATAAAACAAGCTCAGTTTATCTAACTGGTACAAATCATGCTGACAATCAACCTGTTCATTTAAAACTTAAAGATCCTAATTTACCAATTAATTATACTTTAGAAAAATTTGATGAACCCGCTCAAAGATATTGTCCAGCAGGTGTATATGAAGTTCAAAAAGAAAATGATATAAATAAATTTGTAATTAATTCTCAAAACTGTATCCACTGTAAAACTTGTGATATCAAAGAGCCTTCACAAAATATTACTTGGGTAACACCAGAGGGAAGTGGTGGTCCTAAATACGGAAATATGTAATTTAAGATAAATCTATTGCAAACTTTTTTAATTTTTCAATTGGTAAATGTTTAAGAGTATTTTTGTGAGTTCTCTTTAAAAATACTGGACAACCTTTTCCAGCTTCAACTGCTTTTGCATACCAGCTTGCACAAACACACCAACCGTCACCATCTTTTAAACCTGGAAACCCAAACTCAGGGTGAGGTGTAATTAAATCATTACCTGCAATTTTTAACCATTCTAAAAATTCAGTTGTAACTTTTGCACAAACAGTATGAATGCCATGATCATTTTCATCTGTATTACAACAACCGTCACGATACCAACCTGTTAAAGGGTTATTTGAACATTCTTCTAGATCTTCACCTAGAACATTTTTTTGTTTTTCACTCATTTAAATTTTTGTTGGATTAGGTTGGCCCTTGTAAACTTCTTCTGGATCAAAAGATTTTTCTTTTTCTTCAAAATTCATCTTAATTTCACGACCATTATCTATTGGACCCATAGGAATGGATCTGTAAAAACAAGACCTATATCCTACATGACAGCTTGAACCATCTCCAATATCAACTGTCATCCAAACAGAATCTTGGTCATCATCTATTCTTAGTTCAGTTACTTTTTGTGTAAATCCACTTGTTTTACCTTTGTGCCAAATAGCTTTTCTTGATCTGCTAAAATAATGAGCCTCTTTAGTCTCAATAGTTTTTTTTAAAGCTTCAACATTCATATATCCATGCATTAATACATCTCTTGTTTTAGAGCACATTGTAATTACTGGTATTAGACCATCATTATCAAATTTAGGTGATAGAAGATTTCCCTCTTCAATTTCAACTACATTTTCTCTTTTTTTGAACATATTGAGTGATTATGTAGCATATATCTAAATATATTAAATATTTTTAAATTTAGGTAATTACTGTATAAAAAGGCGCTATGAAATTAGTTAAAGACACAGATAGTAAAACATTAGATGCAAATAAAGTTTCTGACAAAGAAGCTGAAGAAGCATTTAAAACTATTTTAACTTGGTTGGGTGAAGATCCTAATAGAGAAGGTTTGTTAGAAACTCCTAAAAGAGTTATGAAAGCGTATAAAGAATATTTTGCAGGCTATAAAATTGATCCAAGTAAAATTTTAGATAAAACTTTTGGAGATGTTGATGGTTATGATGACATGGTAATACAAAAAAATATTTCTATCCAAAGTCATTGCGAACATCACATGGCACCAATTATAGGTAAAGCTCATGTAGCATATATACCAAAAGAAAGAGTTGTTGGATTAAGTAAGCTTGCTAGAGTTGTGGAAGTATTTTCAAAAAGGCTACAAACACAAGAAAGACTAACAATGCAAGTTGCTAAGACATTAATGGAATCATTGGACGCAAAAGGTGTAGCTGTAACGATTGACTCAACTCACCAATGTATGACAATGAGAGGAATTAAAAAAGAACAAGCATCGACTGTTACAAACTATTATTTGGGACAATTTAAAGAGGATCTAAGTTTTCAAAATAGATATTTAAGATTCATAAGTATCACAAAAGACTAAAGTGTCAGATCAATTCAAAGCATTAATTATCAATCAAGAAGGTGATAATTTTACAAGAGAAGTAAAATCTGTAGATAAAAGTTTTTTAAAACATGGTGATGTAACTATTAAAGTAGATTATTCAGATCTAAATTTTAAAGATGGAATGATTCTAAAGAATGGTGGAAGATTAGTTAAAGAATTTCCACATATTCCAGGCATAGATTTTTCAGGTACAGTTATAGAAAGTGAAAATTCAAAATTTAAAGAAGGTGACGAGGTAATTCTAACTGGCTTTAGAGTTGGGGAAGTTTTCTTTGGGGGATATTCACAAATAGCAAAAGTTAATGCAGATTTTTTAGTTAAAAAACCAAAAGATCTTACAAGCAAACAAGCAATGATATTAGGTACTGCTGGCTTTACTTCTTTAATGAGTGCTTTTGCAATTCAAGCAAGAGAAAGTATTTTATTAGGCGAAAAAGTTAATGATGTTTTAGTGACAGGTGCTACTGGTGGAGTAGGAAGTGTTGCGGTAATAGCATTAACTAAATTAGGTTACAATGTTACTGCTGTTACAGGAAAAGATTCTAAAGCTGATTACTTAAAATCATTAGGTGCTAAAACTGTTGTAAATAGGTCTGAATTTGACAAAGACCCAAGGTTAATTGATAAAGGTTTATGGGATGGTGTTGTAGATACTGTCGGAGGAAAAATATTAGCAAATGCAATAGTTCAAACAAAACCCAATGGCATTATTGCAGTATGTGGTAATGCAAATAACAATGAATTAAATACAAGTGTAATACCATTTATGTTAAGAGGAATTAAACTTTGGGGAATGGACTCTGCAAATTGCAGTATTAAAAGAAGAGAATTTATATGGTCAGAAGCTTCTAAATTAATTGATTTTAGTTTACTTGAAAAATCAATTTTAACAGTAAGTTTAGAAGAATTGATTGAAACTTATCCAAAAATTTTAAAAGGTGAAATTTCTGGAAGAGTTATAGTTGATTTAAACAAATAATGGATTGGGATAAATTAAAAATTTTTCATGCAGTAGCTGAGGCTGGTAGCTTCACTAACGCAACAGTTAATTTAAATCTAAGTCAATCTGCTATTAGCCGACAAATTCAAGCACTAGAACATGATTTAAAAGTTCAACTTTTTGAAAGACATGCAAGAGGATTAACTCTTACTGAAAATGGCGAATATGTTTTCAAAACTGCCCATGAAGTAATTAGTAAACTAAAAGAAGTTGAAACATCTTTAGGTGATCAAAAAAATAAACCAACAGGAAAATTAACAATTACAACTGTTAGAAGTTTTGGGACACATTGGTTAACACCAAGAATCCAGGAATTTATGAGATTAAATCCAGAAATTGAAATTGAATTAGTGTTTGATGACAAAGAGTTAGATCTAAGTACTCGTCAAGCAGACATTGGTATTTTTATGAGAAGACCAAAACAATTAAATTATATACAAAAAAAGTTAGTAGATATTAAGTATTATATCTATGGATCTAATAAATATTTAGAAAAATTTGGAATGCCAAAAACTATTGCTGATTTAAATAAACATAATTTTATTTCTTTTGGAAAAGGGGCACCTTCACCAGTTTATAATCCAGACTGGGCATTAAAACTTGGTATGCACGATGGTAAAAAAAGAAAAACTGTTATGAAAGTAAATAGTGTTATGGGCTTACTTTTAGCAGTAGAGTCTGGGGTAGGGTTAGCTGCTTTACCAGAGTACTTAGTATCTAATTCATCTAACGTTATTAAAGTTTTACCTAAATCAGAAGGTCCAATTACTGAGGCTCACTTTGTTTATCCTCAATCACTTAAAAATACAGCTAGAGTTCAAGCTTTTAGAAATTTCTTATTCAGTAAAATTGGTGACTGGAAATAAAAAGTATCTAAACTAATTTTTATCTTTCATATTAAAAAAACCCTTTACAACTGCGTCAATATATGCGATTGATAATCATTCGCAATGAGAATAATTCTCATTCGCAAATCAATAAGGGTAAAGAAAAGGATATAATGAAAAAAATAGCAATATTAGGAATAATCTTAACATTCTTTACCAATTTAAGTTTTGCAGCTGAAGTAAATGTTTTTAGTGCAAGACATTACGATTCTGACATTCAACTTTATAAAAAATTTACTGAAAAAACTGGCATTAAAGTAAATGTGGTATCAGGAAAAGATAAAGCTCTTCAAAAAAGAATAAGTGAGGAGGGTGCTGACTCAAAAGCAGATATTTATATTACAGCGGATGCAGGAAGATTGGGTGCATTTGATGCTAAAGGAATGTTTCAAAATTCAATGACTTCCGCAATCAAAGCTGCTGTTCCAAAAAACTTCAGATCTACTAACTGGACTGGAATAGCGAAGAGAGCAAGAATTATGTATTATTCTCCAGAAAGAGTTAATGCCAATGAATTAAATGGAATGAGCTATGAAGGCCTTGCTGATCCTAAATGGAAAGGTAGAGTTGTTATAAGAAAGTCGAATAATATTTACAATCAATCACTTGTTGCATCATTGGTAAAAAATAATGGAAAAAAAGCTACTTGTGAATGGTCAAAAGGGATTGTTGCTAATATGGCTAGAGACTCAAAAGGGAATGATAGAGCTCAAATATTAGCAGTTGCTGCTGGAGAGGCTGACTTAGCTGTAGCTAATACTTATTACTTAGCTTTAATGCTGTCTGGAAAAAAAGGAGCTGAACAACAAGCAGCAGCTAAAAAAGTATTACCATTTTTTCCAAATCAAGGTGATAGAGGAACACACATGAATATTAGTGGTGGCGGAGTATTAAAAAATTCACCAAATCCGGAAAATGCAAAAAAACTTCTTGAGTTTTTATTAACTAAAGAAGCGCAAGAACACATTGTTAATAATACATTTGAATATCCAATGATTGATGGTGTTGAACCACATGATTTAGTAAAACAAATGGGTCTTGGATTTAAACAAGATTTAAATACTAAAGTTGTTAATTATGGAAAAAATCAAGCAATAGCATTGGAATGTATGCTAGCTGCTAAGTGGAAGTAATTAATAATGAAAAAAAATTTATTTAATTTTAATAAAAATAATTCTTCTAATGCAAGTGGTTCACAAGTAGGTCAGATAACATGTGAACCATGTGCAAATGAGTGTAAAAAAATTGAAATTAAAATAAATAATAGAAAATTGTCTGATATAAAAAGTGAAGAGATTGATCATCTCATAAACGTTTTTAGCAAAGAAGATTAATTTTCAATAAAGTGAACATAATTTAATAGTTCTTACCCTTCTATTAATTATGTTCACTAAATAAAAAAGGGTAAGTATGTATTTAAGAAAAATAAATATTTGGTATTTAACTTCGTTCTTTATTTCAATTGCTGTAGCAATACCGATTGTTACTGTATTTTCTAGCTTTTTTGACAGTACAAGCAATTATTCTGACATTATTAAGAATACATTTCTTTACGATTATATATTCAATTCTTTATCTCTTTTATTGGGGGTATTATTCTTAACTTTTGTAATTGGGGTATCATGTGCTTACCTAGTTTCATTTTATAAATTTACGGGATCAAATTTTTTTAAATGGGCATTAATTTTATCTTTTGCAGTGCCAGCTTATATTTATGCTTATTCTTTAACAGCTTTTTTTGAAAATTATGGAACAGCGTTTACAATTTTAAAAAGTTTGTTTGGAGAAGGCAATTATAATTCTCAAATACCAAAGTTTGATGGTATGGCAGGAGCAATAGTTGCAATTTCATTTTCTCTATTTGGATATGTTTATGTATTAACAAGAGCTTCTTTTCATTATCAGTCCCAAAATTTAATAGAGCTTGGAAAAAATCTTGGTTTTAGCAAGAAAAAATCTTTTTTTAAAATAATCTTACCTTCTGCAAGACCTGCAATAGTTGCTGGATTGTCTCTTGTTGCAATGGAAACATTATCTGATTTTGGATCAGTATCATTCTTTGGAATATCCACTCTTACAACTGGAATTTATAATGCATGGATTTCATTTGATGACCTTGCACTAGCAAATCAGTTATCTTTTTATCTATTAATTTTTATACTTGGATTGTTTGTATTAGAAAATTTATCTAGAAAAAAAGCACAATATCACTCTCCTACAAAAGGAGGATTTAAGAAAAAATCATTAACAATTTTACATGGTTACAAAGCTTTATTGGCTTTTTCTTTTTGTTTTTTAATTTTTTTTATAAGCTTTTTGTTTCCTGTTCTTCAAATGCTTTATTGGACAATTATTTTCCCAAAACATTTAATTGATTTAGATCTAATTAGTTTATTTTCAAATACAATAATCCTAGTTTTATTATCTAGTTTTGTTTTAATTAGTTTTGCATTTATTTCAAATTATGGAAATAGATTATCTAAAAGTAAGTTCTTAGAAATTTTAACTACTTTCTCGATCTCTGGTTATGCGATACCGGGAATAATCTTGGCTGTTGCATTTATCACTTTTATTTCATGGTTTGATAATAATGTTATTAGTTTTTTTGATCTCAAAACTATTAAATCTATATTTATTGGATCAATTTTAGGCTTGGTTATAGTATATTTCATAAGATTTTATTCACTAGCAAGTAACGGGATTAAGTCTGGTTATTTAAAGATAAGTTATTCTATTGATGAAAGTGCTTATTTATTAGGATACTCAAAGTTTAAAACTTTTAAAAATATCCATATACCTTACTTAAAAAATTCAATTCTATTGATCGGTATTTTGATTTCTATAGAGATTATAAAAGAGTTACCAATTACATTAATAATGAGGCCTTTTAATTTTGAAACTTTTGCAACACAAGCATATATCTACGCCTCACAAGATTTATTAGAGGCAGCTGCTGCACCTTCATTATTTCTAATTCTTATTGCAAGTTTCTTTATTTTAATTACATCTAGATATATTCTTAAGGATTAACTGCTTTATGCCACAAAACTTTTTAGAAATTGAAAATGTTACTTTTGCTGCAAGTGATAAAAATAAAGTTAACAATGTTTCATTAAATATTGAAAATGAAGGGGATATTGTTTGCCTACTTGGTCCTTCCGGAATAGGAAAAACAACTATATTAAGAACTATAGCTGGCCTTGAAAAAATTCAATCTGGAAAAATTTCTTTAAAAAATAAAACTATTTCCTCTAAAAATGTTCATGTTGAGCCAGAAAATAGAAACATTTCTCTAGCATTTCAGGATAATTCACTTTTTCCTCACTATAATGTTTTACAAAATATTCAATTTGGAGCTGAAAGAAATAAAAAAAAGAAAAAAGATTTAACTATTAATGAAGTTATAAAATTTCTTCATTTGGATCATGTTAAAGATAAATTTCCTCATCAAATTAGTTCAGGAGAAGCTCAAAGAGCTGCACTAGCAAGAGCGCTACTTTCAAAGCCAGATTTACTTTTGTTAGATGAGCCATTATCAAACGTAGATCAAAGTTTTAAAGAAGAAATTCAAGTTAAACTGAAACAAGTTTTAACCGATCTTAAAATTACAACCATAATAGTAACTCATGACTCTTACGAAGCGTTTTATCTTGGAAGCAAGTGTGGGATAATTTTAGACAGCCAATTAAAACAGTATGATGATCCTTATAATGTTTATCACTTTCCAAACTCAGTAGAAGTTGTCAATTTTTTAAATAGAGGGATTTTAATTCCAGCAAAAGTCACAGGTGAAAATAGTTTAGAAAATAAAGATCTTGGAACTATAAACGGAAATTTTACCAAACATTACCCTAAAGGTTCTGATGTTCAATTATTATTGCAACCGGAAGACCTTGAGCATGATGATCAGAGTAATTTGAAGTTAGAAGTTGTTGATAGAAAATTTAGAGGTACTAATTTTATCTATACTTTAAAAACAAGTAGTGATTTGTTAATACCAGTTTTTGTGCACTCCCATCACATGCATCAACATGAAGTTGATGAAAAATTTGGTATTAAAAGACCGATAAATATTGATCACATAGTTTGTTTTTAATAAAACAATTAGATGCTTTCAAAAAAACAATTATTTACCAAGGGAATGATAGATATTTCTCCACATATGTTATCTGTAATTCCTTTTGGAATTATTTGTGGAGCAATTGGTGTAGAGTTGGGTTTTGATCCTTATTTAGTCTATGCAATGTCGTTCATTATTTTTGGTGGTGCTTCACAAATTGTATTTCTACAGATAATTTCAGGTGGTGCTTCTAGTTTAGTTGCCGTTACATCTGTCGGAATTATAAATTCAAGGCATTTGTTATATGGAGCTGTCTTGTCTGAATATTTAGAAAAATTATCACTTATTAAAAAACTATTAATTTCTTATTTTGTAGTAGATCAAGGTTTTGCTGAGTCTAATAAATTTTTTAAAAAAAATAAAAACGAGCAATATTTACATTATCATTTAATTGGTACAGGATGTACGATGTGGGTTTGCTGGCAACTTGCAACACTATCAGGTATTATTTTAGGTTCATTTGTACCTGAAGAACTTGGACTAAAATTTACTATTCCACTTACTTTTATTGCTATTGTTGTTCAAGATTTAAAAAAAATTGATCATTTAATTGTTATGATCACCTGTGGTTTAAGTTCTTTATTATTTTTTGATGCACCATTTAAATCATACATAATTATTTCACCAGTTATTGCCTTATTTGTTGCTTCATTATTATTGAGGATAAAAAAATGACTTGGTTATCAATTATCGTTGCAGGAATATTAACTTATTTTACCAGAATGACTATGATTGTATTAGTTGATAGAGATATGCTTGGAAAAAGAATTAAAGACGTATTAGCGTATGTTCCTTCAGCAGTATTTCCCGCAATAATATTTCCAGCAATTTTTATCAACGATTATGGATCTTTTGTTGAAATGAATGATCCTAAAATTTTTGGAGCTATCGTTGCAATTATTGTTGGTTATTTTTCAAAAAATATTATTGCAACTATATTATCTGGGTTAATTTCTTATTGGTTTTTGATATTCGTTATATTTAGTTAGCACCTAATTTAATATTTCTACTAACATTGATGTCTATTAATTTAGGTTTAGATAAATTTAGCTTAGACATTATATCAATATATTCATCTTCACTTTTTACCTGTAATCTAGGATTAAATTTTTTTTCATTTCCAATTGTACTTGAAAATTTACCGTTATAATCATGACCAGGATAAACTAAAGTTTCTTCTGGTAATTTTAAAAGATTATTGAATAAAGAGTTATAAGCATCTTTAGAGCTTCCATTTTGAAAATCAGTTCTGCCAGTTCCATTTATCAGAAGTGTATCTCCTGAAAAAAGATAGTTATCTAGTAAAAAACTATAACTATCAGAGGTATGTCCAGGCGTATATAACGATTTGATTTTCAAATTATCAATTTCAATAATTTCACCATCTTTTACTTTAATCTCAACTGCATCAGCTGGAGTATGTTCTCCCATGAGTGTTGTACAATTAGTAGCTTTCTTTAATTTGGTAGCTCCCGTTACATGATCTGCATGAATATGAGTATCTATGACTTTGACTAGTTTAAGATCTAGTTCTCCTAAAATTTTAATATAATTATCTACATTTTCTATTACAGGATCTATAATAACTGCTTCACGACCTTTTGAAGATGCTATTAAATAAGTATAAGTTGAAGACTCAGTATCAAAAATTTGTTTAAAGATCATTTTTTAAATTAACACATGTACTTGTTAATATAAATGAAATATCTATATAACTTGTATGCTTAAGTATATAATTAAGTCATTGCCAGTATTAATTATCTTCATATTATTTAGCAGCTTAACTGTTGCTAAAGCGCATAATCATTTTCCAATTACCACTGAATCAAAAATTATGATTGAAAGAGGTAAGATTGCATATCAAGAAAATTGTGTTTCATGTCATATGGTTAATTTAGCCGGAGCAGAAAATTGGAAAGAGATGGATGAAGATGGGCATAGAAAAGCTCCTCCTTTAAATGGAACAGGACATACATGGCATCATGATGATCAAACACTACATTCAATAATAAAATATGGATTAGCAAAATTAGTAAAAAATTACCAAGGTAAGATGATTGGTTTTGAGGACAATTTATCTGATAAAGAAATTGATAGCGTATTAGCTTATATCAAATCTTTTTGGCCTAAAGAAGAATATGAATATCAAATAAATCTTAGCAAATAATCATGACAGCTAGTACTTTTAATTGGTCCTGTAATCACACATGGAAAAGAAGTGCAAAAAATACAGCTTGGTGTTTATTAGGCTGTGCTATTGGAGATTTTGGAACAATATTATTTTTTCAATTAACAAAAATTCCATTTCCAGTTTTAGGAATTATGACATTAGCAATTATCAACGGATTAATTACAAGTATAATTTTAGAAACTATTATACTTATGAAGCAAAACTTTGATTTTAAAAGTGCTTTAAAAACAGCATTGGGAATGAGTTTTATTTCAATGGTTAGTATGGAAGTTGCAATGAATTTAACAGACTATCTCTTGACAGGTGGAGCCATGTTAACGTGGTGGGTAGTACCAATCATGCTAACAGTAGGTTTTTTAACTCCTTGGCCTTATAACTACTGGCGTTTAAAAAAATTTGGTATTGCTTGCCATTAACATTTCGAAGAAAACTTTTAAGGAAAAATAATGCTTAATAGGAATTTAGTTATTTTAACTATCTGCCAAGTATTTTCATTTACAGCACCTCCAATTACGGTCTTTATAAGTGGTATTGTTGGGCTAAAAATTTCACCAATAGCATCGTTAGCAACACTTCCAACGTCATTATCAATTGTTGGCACGGCAGTATTTTCTTTTTTTGCAGCAAAGATAATGAGTAAAATTGGAAGAAAAAAGGGATTTATATTATCATCAACTTATTCGAGTTTAGCATCACTGCTTGGGGCTTATTCAATTTACACTGAAAACTTTATTTTATTTTGCTTTTCATGTTTTGTAATTGGCACAGGAATTGCATTTACACATCAATATAGATTTGCTGCAGCAGAAACAGTTGAAAAAAATGATAGCTCAAGAGCAATTTCTATATTGCTACTTGCAACAATTCTTTCAGCTTTAATTGGACCTAATGTTGCAAATTTTTCTAAAAATATAATTTCAGATCATCTTTATACCGGATCCTATATTTCATTAGCAATTTTAACATTTTTACCAGTATTTTTATTAATTTTTTATAGAACAGACAATAATCCAAAGCCTATTGAGAATATTGATAGTAATCAAAGATCATATTTCGATTTATTGAAAAACCCAATTATTCTTCAAGCAATTGTTTCAGCAGCTTTTGCATATTCTGTAATGTCATTCATTATGACAGCTACACCAATAAGTATGTATAAGATGCATGGATTCACATTGGGTTCAACAAGCATTGTTATACAGTCTCATATAATAGGGATGTTTTTACCATCATTAATTACAGGTATTTTAATAAAGAAATTTGGACATTCAGTAATTATTTATACTGGAGCCTTAATTTATCTTGTTTGTATTTATTTAAGTTTTTACGATCAAACTTTTGTAAATTATTTAATTGCATTGGTATCATTAGGAATAGGATGGAACTTTCTTTTTATTGGTGGAACCAGTTTGTTAGTTCTTTGTTATAAAGAAAGTGAAAAATTTAAAGTTCAAGGTTTTAATGACGTGCTAGTTTTTTCTATACAATCTATTGCAAGCTTAATTGCAGGTTATTCTATTTTAAAATTTAGTTGGAATGAAATTAATTTAGCATGCATTCCTTTAGTATTGTTGATTATACTAGTTTCAATTAGAGCAGATATTTATAAAAAAAAATTAATTTTTTCTAAATCTTAAATAGATTTTATCCAAATAGTAGAAAAGAGAGACAGCTCTTAAAATCATAAAGATACAAAGAGAAATCCAAATACCAGTATTGAATAGAAATTTAATTAATAATATTGAAATTAATAAATAACTAAAAACTGAAAATATCATTGCATTTCTTAATTCTTTTGTTTGCGAGGCTCCTATAAAGATGCCATCAAATTGATAACAAAAAGATGAAATTACTGGTAAAATTATCAACCAAACTGCATAAGATGAACTTAACTCTCTAATCTCGTTTATATCTGACATAAGATTAATCACCAAATTATTGGTAAAAAAGAAAATTATAGAAATTATCAATCCAGAAATTGAGCTTAATATAAATGAATTTTTAACAATGTTTTTAAAAAGATTTAAATCTTTTTTCCCTAATGAATATCCAACTATTCCCTCTGTAGAAAAAGCATAAGCATCCAATATAAAAGCAGAAAGAAAAACAAGATTAATTAATATAGCATTTGCAGCAACATAATTTTCACCAATTTGTGTTCCAAGATAAGTGAACCATAAAAATGAAAAAGTTAATAAAATTGTTCTAATAAAAATATTCAGATTAATGTTAAATATATTCTTAATTTTTTTTAAATTAAATATTTGGGCAAAGTTAATTGTAATTTTGGTATATTTTGACAAATACCAAAACATATAAATCAAAAAAATTATAGAAGTAATTAATGCTGAGAACAAAGTTCCATAAGCAACACCCTTAATATTTAGGTCAAATTTTGTAACAAGAACAATGCTTAATAAGATATTTAAAATAGAAAAAAAGCCAACAGCAAGGCTAGAAGTCTTAGTTTTTTGTAATCCAACAAACAATCCAGTTATGATATATAATGTTAATTCTCCTGGTGCTGAATAAACTCTGATTTTAAAATATTGCTCATAAAGATTTCTAGTAGCCTCAGATAAATCAAAAATTTTTAAGCTTAAACTTAATATAAGATTTTGTAGTAAAATGATTGTTATTGAGATTGCTAAAACGAATAAAAGATTTCTAACTACAATATTTAAGATTTCAGTGTAGTTATTTCTGCCATTTGCCTGAGATACCATTCCAACAGTACCCATTCTTAAAAAACCAAAACTCCAAAAAATCATTGAAAATAAATTGGCAGCAACTGATGTTGCTGAAAGATAAGACAAACTTCCTAAGTTTCCCATTAATGCAGTATCAATAATTCCAACCATCGGAATTGCTAGGTTGGCAAAAAATATAGGGATTGATAACTTTAAGATGTACTGTATTGAGGATTTTTGCATTAGTTTAACTTTAATACTTTATTTTAATAAATTTAGTAATGATTTAAATATTTAATATGGCACCATTAAAAAATTGGGATAACAAGACTTGGTTATCTTCACAAAAATACATTAACTCTTTTAATGAATTTATATTAAAGCAAGTAAAACTGGATAAAGATTCTAAAATTTTAGATATTGGTTGTGGCAGGGGAAAAATTTTAGGAAATCTTTCAAATAGATTAAAATTATCAAAAAAACCAATTGGTTTAGATATAGAAAATCATAAAGATAAAAACAAAAAAATAATTTTTAAAAAAATTGATGCATTGTCTTTTGTATCAAAAACTAAAATTACTTTTGATTTAATCTTAATAAAGCAAACAATTCATTTATTA
>JAOJAE010000040.1 GCA_028227525.1 Candidatus Pelagibacter sp.
AAGAATTAAGTGAATCAGATATTAGTATAATTAATAAAATGATTAATAAATTGACTATAAAAGAAATTACTGAAATTATTAGTCAAAATAAAGATATTTCAAAAAAAGAAATTTATAATTATTGTCTAAAATTAAAAAATGAAATTTAAATTTATATTAGCTATTTTGATGGGTTTAATCTTATCTGGTTGTGTTGGGGTTTCATCAAAAGGTGTTTTTGGTACTGGTGTTAGTATTGCTTTTGATCCTCGAACTGTAGGTACCCAAATGGATGATTCCATTATGCAAAAAAATTTAGCTGCACGTATTCTAATTAAAGACAAAAAATATCTTTTATCAGTAAAATCTAAAGTATTAGATGGAAGAATTTTTTTAACAGGAAAAGTTGATAGTCCTGAGGAAAAATTATTGCTAACAAAAATAGCATGGGAGACAAAAGGTGCCAGATCTGTTCGTAATGATATAAAAATAAAAGAAGAATTTAACTTTACAAGATCTGCAAAAGATATTTTAATAACTACTCAACTTCGAACAGCAATTATTTTAAATAAAAATATTAAAGCAACCAATTATCAAATAGATACTTATAAGAAAAAAATCTATATTTATGGAATTGCATTAACTTCTGAAGAGAAGGATTTAGTAATTAGTGAAGCAAAAGAGATTTTAGATGTGGAAGATGTTGTCGCAAGTATTATATTGCTAGAGGATTTAAGAATTCAAAAAGAGTAATTATTATTTTTTATAATTAATAACATCTGCAGAATAAGCTGCTATCGAAGCTAAATTTATTAGTTCTGATGTAGAAGATCTTAATGGAGCAATCTCTATTGGCAATCCTAGCCCAATTAATAATGGCCCAATAACCTTAGTGTCTCCTAAAGTTTTCATCATTTTATATGATATTGCTGCACTGTGTTGTCCTGGCATAATTAAAATATTTGCTTTTCCAACAATTTTTGAAAAAGGATATAACTCTTCATATTCAGGGTTTAATGCAACATCTGGCTGCATATCTCCATCAAATTCAAAATCTACTTTTTTTTCTTTTAAAATATCTACTGCTTTTCTAATATGTTTTGTTCGACTTGTAAGTGGTTGACCAAATGTAGAGTGAGAAACAAATGCCACTTTAGGATCGAAACCAAATAATCTTACTACTCTTGCTGTAGAAATTGCCATGTCCGCCATTTGTTCTGATGTTGGATATTCATGAACACTGGTATCACCAACAAAAATAGTTTTACCTTTATGAACAACCATATTGAGACCAAACATGATCTCACCATCTCTAACATCAACTACTTGTTTTATTTTATCTAATGAGGCACCAAAACGCCTTGTATTACCAGTGACTGCTCCATCTGCATCACCGCATGCAACCATACTAGTTGCCCATATCACTCTATCGTTTCTAACCAGTCTATCGCAATCTCTTTCTAGTAATCCTTGTTCTCTCTGTAATTTTTGAAATAGATGTTTTACATATTTGCCTCTTTTTTCTTCATCTTTTGAATTTACTATTTCGATATCAAAATTTTCACTGTAACCAATATTTTTAATTTGTTCTTTTATTTTTTCTTCTTTTCCAACAAGAATCGGGATACCTAATTTAGAGTTTTTAAATGCTATTGCAGCTTTAAGTGTGTTTTCATCTTCACCATCTGCAAATACTATTCTTTTTTGATTTTTTTTTATGTAAGAGTTTATTCCCTGCATGATAGTTACTGTTGGATCTAATCTTTGTTTAAGTTGATCTTTATATAACTCAAAATCATCAATATCTTTTCTTGCAACACCACTATCCATTGCAGCTTTTGCAACAGCAGCTGGAATTATGCTGATTAATCTTGGATCAAATGTAGAGGGAATAATATATTCTTTTCCATAATGTGGTCTTTCACCTCCCATAGCAGCAACAACTTCGTCCGGAACATCTTCTCTTGCAAGCTTTGCAATTGCTTGAGCTGCAGCAACTTTCATCTCTTCATTGATTGTTTTTGACCGAACATCAAGAGCACCTCGAAAAATATAGGGAAAACCAATCAAATTATTTACCTGATTTGGATAATCTGATCTTCCAGTTGCAACAATTGCATCATCTCTTACTTCTTTTATTTCTTCAGGGGTAATTTCTGGATCAGGATTTGCACAAGCAAAAATAATAGGATTTTTCGCCATCGTTTTAACTAACTCTTTTTTAAGTGCTCCCTTTGCAGATAAGCCAAGAAAAACATCTGCCCCGTTTATTGCATCTTCAAGAGTCCGTAAATCAGTTTCGATTGCATATCTTGATTTCCATTGATCTATTCCATCAGGTCTTCCTTTATAAATCACACCTTTTCTATCTAGCATTATGATATTTTCAATTGGCACACCAGAATTTTTAAATAACTCTGTACATGCTTGAGCAGAAGCACCTGCTCCATTAACAACTACTTTAACTACTTTTATTGATTTACCACTTATGTCTAATGCATTAATTAAAGCTGCAGTTGTGATGATAGCTGTTCCATGTTGGTCATCATGAAAGACTGGAATATCTAAAATTTCTTTTAATTTTTGTTCAATTATAAAGCAGTCTGGTGCAGCTATGTCCTCCAAGTTTATTCCACCAAAACTTGGTGCAAAATTTTTAATTGAATTAATAATCTCTTCAGCATCTGAGCAATCAATTTCAAGATCAATAGAGTCGATGTCTGCAAATCTTTTAAAAAGTACTGCTTTACCCTCCATAACAGGTTTAGATGCAAGTGCTCCTAAATTTCCCATTCCTAAAATTGCTGAACCATTACTAATAACAGCCACTAAATTTCCTTTACTTGTATAATCATATGCGGCTTCAGGATTTTCACTAATCATTCTAACAGGAGCTGCAACGCCGGGAGAGTATGCCAAAGCAAGATCTCTCTTAGTTGTCATACTTTTTGATGAATTAATCTCAATCTTCCCAGGTTTTTTATTTTTATGAAAGTCTAGAGCTTCTTTATCAGTGTAGTGATCAATGTTATTTTTTTTCATTTTTGTTTAATTATATTTATCTCAATTCTATCTTTACTTTTTTTAAAAATTTTTATTATTTGTAATATTTGATCTATATATTCTTATAATAATTGTACAATTAGGGTAAAATTAAGACTAATATGATTTATGAATATAGTTAAGTCAACAGGCACATTTGGTTTTTTTACGATAATAAGCAGATTGCTTGGTTACTTAAGAGATATTTTAATAGCAATCTTCCTTGGTACTGGAATGTTGGCTGATGCTTTTTTTGTAGCGTTTAGAATTCCAAATACATTTAGAAGATTGTTTGCCGAAGGTACTTTTAATGCAGCATTCGTTCCAAGTTATTCATCAGAAATAATTAAAGGAAAAAAACAATCAAATAAATTTGCTAACGAAATTTTTAACTTATTATTTTTAGGTTTGTTATTTTTAACAATTGTAATTGAGATTTTTATGCCCACATTTGTTTCAATTATTGCACCAGGATTTGTTGGTGATTTTGAAAAAATGGAGTTAGCAACAAATTTAACAAGGATTACATTTCCTTTCTTATTTTTTATTTGTTTAGCATCATTTTTTTCTGCAATTTTAAATTCACATAATAAGTTTGCAGCTGCAGCTGCGGCCCCAATAATTTTGAATATTGTTTTAATTTTAGTATTAATTTTTTCTAAATATTTAGGTGATCAGTTGGTTTATTATTTATCTTATGGTGTTTCTCTAGCTGGTTTTTTTCAATTAATATTTTTATACAAATATGTATCAAAATATTACTCGCTCAAATTTAGCTTTAAATTAAAAGCAAGTGATAAAGTTAAGTTTTTTTTTAAAAAACTTTTACCAAGTATTTTTTCCTCTGGGGTTACCCAAATTAATATTTTAATTGGAACAATAATTGCATCATTTCAAGCAAGCGCAGTTTCTTATTTATATTATGCGGATAGAATTTATCAAATTAACTTAGCTATAGCTGGTATTGCGATTGGAGTTGTTATACTTCCACAACTTTCAAAACATATCCAATCCAGAAAAAAGAATAAGATTTTGCTTATACAAAATAAAGCTCTTGAATTAAGTTTGTTTTTAAGTCTGCCAGCAACTATTGCTTTAATTATTGGATCAGAACAAATTATTTCAGCTTTATTTGGATATGGGTCTTTTAATGAAAATTCAGTGAATAATTCTAGTTTAGCTCTATATTATTTCGCATTAGGTCTGCCCGCTTTTGCTTTGATAAAAGTTTTTTCAAGTTTTTTCTTTGCAAATAATGATACCAAAACTCCATTTTATATTTCTTTGATTTCTGTAGCACTTAATATTTTTATTAGTATTTATTA
>JAOJAE010000041.1 GCA_028227525.1 Candidatus Pelagibacter sp.
GAGGCTTATATAAAACTAATTCATTTTCATATAGATAACGGCACAAGTGGTCTAGTCCCAGCTGGAACAACTGGAGAATCTCCAACACTTAGTCATGAAGAACACCAAAGAGTCATTGATCTTTGCATAAAGGAAAGTAATGGTAAAATACCTGTAATTGCAGGAACTGGCTCTAACTCAACTGAGGAAGCAATATCACTTACTTCTCATGCTGAGAAAGTAGGTGCAAACGGAGCTTTAATCGTTACTCCATACTATAATAAACCAACTCAAGAAGGTCTTTATCAGCACTATAAAGCTATTAATGACAAATGCGGAATTCCAATTATCATTTACAATATACCAGGCAGGTCAGTGATCGATATGTCTGTTGATACTATGGCAAGACTTTTTGAATTAAAAAATATTGTAGGTGTAAAAGATGCTACGGGTGATCTTGATAGAGTTAATCAGCAACTTTCTAAAATGGGAAGAGAGTTTATACAATTAACTGGTAATGATGATAATGCTTTAGAGTTCAATAAAAGAGGTGGTATTGGCACTATTAGTGTAACTGCAAATATTGCACCTAAACTTTGTGCTGATTTCCAAAAACTTTCAGTTTCAAAAAAAGAAGATGAAATTAATAAAGCTGAGAAATTAGATAAAATCTTACAACCAGTACACAGCGCAATGTTTGTTGAGAGTAACCCGAGCCCAGTTAAGTATGCTGCAAAATTAATGAACTTATGTGATGATGCTGTAAGATTACCTTTAGTTAGAATATCCGAAAATGCCAAACCTATAATTCAAAAAGCTTTAGAATCAGCAAAATTGATTTAATGAGCAAGAAAACCAACCATGGTTTACAAATTATTTGTTTAAATAGAAAAGCAAGTTTTAATTATTTTTTTGAAGATCTTTTAGAAGCGGGGATTGTTTTAAAAGGGTCGGAAATAAAATCTATAAGAGACGGCAAAATTAATATAGCAGACTCTTATGCTGTTGAAAAAAATGGTGAATTAATTTTGATAAACTCACATATAGCTTCTTATAAACAAGCAAGCTACTCTAATCATAATCCAACAGATGAAAGAAAACTTTTATTAAATAAAAAAGAAATCAATAAATTAATTGGTAAAATGCAAAGAGACGGTTTTACAATAGTACCAACTAAAATGTACTTTAAAAAAGGTAAAGCCAAAGTTGAATTAGCTGTTGCAAAAGGGAAAAAGCAATTTGATAAAAGGGCCACTAAAAAGAACAGAGATTGGAACCGTGATAAAGCAAGATATATCAGAAAATCCAGTTAAGAATGTTTTCTTAGCAATAGGTTCAAATCTAGGAAATAGATTAACTAATATTGAGAAAGCTAAATCTCTTTTACTGGAAAATAATATTAATCTCATTTCTTCATCTAATTATTATGAAACTCCTTCATGGCCAGATCCAAAAAATCCAAAATTTATTAATATAGTTTTAAAAATTACCTTCGAACATGAGCCCGAAAATTTATTAAATTTGTGTAAAATTATAGAAACTAGATTAGGTAGAAAGAAAATGCCTAAAAATTCACCAAGAGTTTGCGATATAGATATAATTGATTTTAAGGGTTTAGTTACAAATGACAAATTGAACCTTCCGCACCCACGAATGCATGAAAGAAATTTTGTTTTATTGCCTCTATTTGAGATTGAAAAGGATTGGGCTCATCCCATAAAAAAAACTAATATAAAAAAGTTAATTTTATCCTTATCAAACAAAGATATTAGATCTATTAAACAAATTTGAATTAATGCTATAATAAAATATGCTTAATTCGAACGATTTAATAAATAAGGTAAAAATTTATAATAAGTTTTTAAATCCAGAAAGATTAGATAAAGCTTTTAATTTCGCAATAAGAGCCCACAAAAATCAGAAAAGAGCTTCTGGTGATCCTTATTCAGTTCATCCAATAGAAGTAGCTAATATTTTAACTGAATTAAAATTAGACAGTGCAACAATTACAACTGGTCTACTTCATGACACTATAGAAGATACATTTGCCACATATGAGACTATCAAAAGTGAATTTGGTGACGAGGTAGCTGAATTAGTTAATGGCGTGACTAAAATTTCTGTATTTGAAAATACTGCAGGTTCAAATTCTAAAGTTGAAAATTTTAGAAAATTAATTTTAGCCACTTCTAAAGATATAAGAGTTTTATTGGTAAAAATCGCAGATCGTCTTCATAACATGAGAACTATAAAAGCAATTTCTAAAGTTGAAAAAAGACAAAGAATAGCTCAAGAGACTATGGAAATTTATGCACCTTTAGCTGATAGAATGGGAATGCATAGGATAAGAGATGAGCTAGAAGATCTTTCTTTTGAAATTTTAAATAACGAAGCAAGAGAATTAATAAAGAAAAAATTAGATGAAATTAAATCAGACAAAAAAGATTTATTTGAGTCTCTCTCATTTGAATTAAGTGAGATCTTAAATGACAATCATATTAACGCAGAAATACATGGTCGTGAAAAAACACCTTTTTCGATTTGGCGTAAAGTTCAAAAAAAAAGAATTTCACTTGAACAAATAACAGATATAATTGGATTTAGAATTACACTTTCATCAGTTGATGAATGTTACAAAACTCTTGGTATATTTCATAAAAAATGGAACTGTATACCTGGTAAATTTAAAGATTATATTTCATCACCAAAAATAAATGGTTATAAATCACTGCATACATCTGTAATTGGTTCAAATAAAAAACCAATTGAAATTCAAATCAGAACCCATGAAATGCATGAATTTGCTGAGCGTGGAGTTGCTTCTCATTGGAAATACAAATCTTCAGAAAAATTTAATTCTTTAAGTTGGAAAGAATATGATTGGTTAAAAGACCTTGTTGAAATTATTGAAAAAAATGAAAATCCTGAACATTCTTATGAATATACAAAACTTCAAATGTTTCAGGAAAATGTTTTTTGTTTTACTCCAAAAGGCTCTGTTATAAAATTACCAAAAGATGCTACGCCAATAGATTTTGCTTATGCTGTGCATACCAAGATAGGGAATACAGCAATAGGATGTGAAATTAATGGAAATAAATCAGAATTGCAGGAAATATTAAGAAATGGAGATAGAGTAAATATAATTACGTCTAAAAATCAATCACCATCATTACACTGGATTCCAACAACAAAAACTGGAAAAGCAAGAGCAGCTATTAGAAGATATTGGCATGATAAAGGGGAACAAAAAGAGGAAAAAATAAAGAAATACAATACCACGCTGTGGATTTCATTACCTGATCAGCCTGGTCAATTAGGTGATATAAGTTCTTTAATTGGTAGTCACAAGCTTAACATTTCAAATGTTGAAATGGCAGGCCAAAATCCAAAGTATATTAATTTCAAATTTAAATTAATAATTAATAATCTAAAAAACTTCACAAATTTTATTGCAGAGCTTAAACAAAAAGGTATAAAATTTAAGATAATTAGACACGAAGATAAAAGAAATGCTTTCACTCAAAAAATCCTTAGATATTTTAAAAAAGACTAATGCTCTTTTGGAGGGACATTTTGTGTTATCTTCAGGTTTGCATTCATCTAAATATATCCAATGTGCAAAACTTTTAAGTTTCCCAATATTGGCAGATAAAATTTGTAAATCGTTAGCAAATAAAATTAAAAAAAAATATAAAAAGATAGATTTAATTTTAGCTCCTGCAATGGGTGGTGTAATTATTGGTTATGAAATTGGTAAACTTCTAAAAATAGAAACAATTTTTTGTGAACGTGTGAATGGAAAATTTACTTTAAGAAGGGGGTTCAATATAAAAAAAGATGCAAAAGTACTTATCATTGAAGATGTCATAACTACAGGAAAATCTAGCCTAGAGTGTGTAAAACTAATTAAAAAAGGTAATGCTAAACTTTTAGGATTTGCATCCATAATAGACAGATCAACAAAAAAATCTCTTAAAATTAAAACAGGAATTACGTCACATCTTAAAATTGAAGTTCCAACTTACTCTAAAAAACAATTACCTCAAGATTTGAAATCAATTCCTATTACCACTCCAGGAAGTAGATTTATTAAGTGAAAAGATTAGGTGTAAACATTGATCATATAGCAACAGTTAGAAATGCTAGGGGTGAAAATCATCCAGACCCATATTACGCTGCCTTACAAGTTGTAAAAATGGGTGCTGACTCAGTAACTATTCATTTAAGGGAAGATAAAAGACATATTAACGACTTAGATGCCAAAAAAATTTGTAAATCAAAAAAAGTTTTGGTCAATCTTGAAATTTCAATGAATGATAAAATTGTAAATAATGCTTTAAAGATTAAA
>JAOJAE010000042.1 GCA_028227525.1 Candidatus Pelagibacter sp.
TTTAAAACGTGCTTCTTTTTTTGGATCTAATACAACTGAATTAATATTATCAATATCGAGATAATTATATTTTGGATAAAATTTATTAAGAACAAACTCTGGAGATAACAAAGAAATAGATATTAGCAAAAAAATAATTATTTCATGCCATTTTAATTTATTAATAAACCAACCTTGTGTTGCTGAAGTAAATACTAATATTCCTGCTAAAGAAGTTGTTATTACAACTAATGCATGCCAAATATTTTCTATTCCAATTAAAAGTAGCTCATGATTAAATAAAAAAACAATAGGTAGTATACCTGTTCTTAAACTGTACCAAAAAGCTTGTAATCCTGTTTTAAGTGGATCGCCTCCTGAAATAGCTGCTGCTGCATAGGAAGCTAGCCCAACAGGTGGAGTGACATCTGCCATTAATCCAAAATAAAAAACAAATAAATGAACTGCTATTAATGGAAAAACAAATCCAGATGCATTACCAACATCTACTAAAACAGTTGCCATCAATGATGCAACAACTACATAGTTTGCCGTTGTAGGTAATCCCATTCCTAGCAATAAA
Organism: Candidatus Pelagibacter sp.; assembly: GCA_028227525.1. The sequence goes on from JAOJAE010000042.1 coordinate 563, forward strand.
CACAATATAATTGTCAAAAATAACAATATTGTAACATTATCCTTAGCAATAGACTCAATAACAATTATTAGATTTGTGCTCAGTCCTGTTGACCCAACTGCCCCAACTATTATTCCAGCTGTTGCTATAGCTATTCCAACGCCAACCATATTTAAGGCACCTTTTTCAAAACCAATAATGGTTTGATTAAACCATATTTTAAGAACATCTTTAGAAAATGAATTTTTGATTAATAAATTAATTAGATTTACTAAAATTAGAGAAACTGTTGCGTAAAAAATAGAATATGAGGCAGTGAACCTTAAATAAACTAACATATAAATTAAAACAAAAATTGGGATTAAAAAATGAAGTCCTGATAAAAATGTTTTTTTTAGATTTGGAACATCAGCATCTTCCATTCCTTTAAGGTTTAACTTTAAAGCTTCAAGATGAGATATGTAAAAAAGAGCAATATAAGAAATTATTGCTGGTAAAAATGCATGTTTAACAATTTCAAAATAAGTAACTCCTATAAAACTTGCCATAACAAAAGCTGCAGCACCCATAACTGGTGGCATAATCTGGCCATTAACAGAAGAAGAAACCTCTATTGCTCCTGCTTTTTCTTTTGAAAAACCTGTCTTTTTCATGATTGGAATTGTGAACGTTCCGGTAGTAACTGTGTTTGCTATTGAAGACCCTGATATTAAACCTGTCATTCCAGAACCAAGAATTGCTGCTTTTGCTGGTCCTCCTCTCATTTTACCAACCATTGCAAAAGCTAAGTCTAAGAAATATTTCCCACCACCTGCTGTTTCAAGAAGAGCACCAAATAGTACAAATAAAAAAATAAAATCTACAGAAACTCCTATTGGAATTCCAAATATAGCCTCCTGATCCAACCATTGAAAACCAACTAATCTATTAAGTGAAAGTCCACCATGAGAAATTATTTCTGGTGCATATCTTCCAAAATATGAAAATAATAAGAAACAAATAGCAATAATTACTAACGGTAGACCTATTGCTCTTCTTGTGGCTTCAAGCAAAATTAGAATACCAAGACTTCCTATAATTAACTCAACAGGTAATTTAAAACTATCTCCTATTAAAATACTTAATAGAACACCTCCACGATCTACTAATTGATCATAAAAAAAATATATATAAAAACACGAAAAAGCTCCAATTAAACTAATCAAAATATCAAATACAGATATTTTTTTTCCTTTTGAAATTGGATAGATTAAAAATGCCAAAGTTAATGCAAAGCCTAGATGAATTGCTCTTGCTGGTAATCCTTTAAACATTCCAAAATTGAAAATAAATGGAAATGGAGATGCATACCAAAGTTGAAACAATGACCAAATAATTGCAATTGATGCAACAATCTTTAAATGTAGACCTGTAAGGTTTTTTGTAGGAGACAAATCCTCATTAATTTTATCTTTTACTTTTTCACTAAAGATTTGACTCATAATAAAGATGATACCTCATTATAAAAAAAAGGCCCGATTAAAAATCAGGCCTTTTAATTTAATTAAGATTTTGGATTACATCAATCCAGCTTCTTTGTAATATTTAATTGCACCTGGATGTAGTGGAGCAGATAAGCCATCTTTAATCATGTTTTCCTTTTCCAAAAATCCAAAAGCAGGATGTTGTTTTTTAAAATCATCAAAATTTTCAAAAACAGCTTTAACTACTTGGTATACTAAATCGTCAGAAACATATGCGCTTGTTACTACAGTAGCTTTCACACCAAATGTAGTCGCATCTTTTTTCTGTTTTGTATAAGTACCTTTAGGAATTACAGCTTTTGCATAATAATCAGCACCATCTATTAATCCTTGAACTTCAGGTCCTGTTAAGTTGATTGGTGAGGCTTTAGCAGCACAAGTGGCAGCTTGTTCCATCGCTCCATTAGGAAATCCTACGGAATAACCAAAAGCATCAATTTTACCATCACACAAAGCTTTTACTTGTTCTGATGAAGTAAGTTCAGTAGTAGATTTAAAATAACTATTATCTACTCCCATTGCTTTCATAAGCTCTTCCATAGTTCCTCTTTGACCTGAACCAGGATTACCAATGTTTACTACTTTTCCTTTTAAACCAGCAAAATCTTTAATTTTTGCTTTTTTTCTTGCCCAAATTTGAAAAGGTTCGTTGTGAACTGAAAATACAGCTCTTAATCCGCTAAACTGTTTTCCTTCCCATTTGCTAGTTCCATTAACTGCATGATATTGCCAGTCAGATTGCGCAACACCAAATTGAAATTCATCAGCTGCAATTTGACCAATGTTGTAGTTTGATCCACCAGTTGATGGCGCTGTGCATCTATATGCTTTAGCAGAACCTTTTGATCTACCGTGCTCAGCACTGATTGCTGACTTATGTAACATTTTACAAATAGCATTACCTGTTTGGAAATAAACTCCAGTAGGTCCACCAGTTCCTATCGTGAAAAACTCTGCTGATTTTGCAACACTCGTTAAAGATAAAGATGCAGCTAATATCAGTAAAGCACTCGATAGAGATGTAATTATTTTTCATTTTTTCCCTCTCTATATCGTTATTTTTATATAGCGACTCTAACAAAAATTAGCTTAGGATGTATAGTAAGATTTTATATTGATTCTGACCATTTTTTTAACTTATCAACACCCTCTATAATTTTAGGGGCTAAATTTGCTATATGATCATTCTCAATTTTTTGATTATCTTCAATTTTATTCATAAATTCTTGGCCATCAAAATCTGTAAAGCTTAGTCTTGCTAACATTTTAGTTTCTTCAAAGCCAAAATCAGAGCCTGGTAGCAAAGCAACACCTGTATCATTTAATATGCTGTCACACATCTCTGATGATGATTTAAATTTTTTATTTAAAAACTCAGGCATTAAATAAAATCCTCCTTGGGGTTTGTTTATTAGAATTTTATTTGATTTTAAATTTTCATAAACATAATTACCAACAGCACTTAAAATATTTTTAGATTTATTAATATAATTTGAATGGTCGTTCTCATAAGCTTTTATTGCTGCATATTGAATAGGTGCACTAACAGCAGAAAAAGTTTCACTTGCCAATACATTTATCATATTTTTGATATCCAACAAATTGTCAGGTATTAAAAAATATCCTAATCTCCATCCTCCAGCTCCACACCATTTACTTAGTCCAGTACTAATAATCGTTTTTTCGGGACAAAAATTAGATATAGATTTGAAACTATCTTCAAAAGTTAACTCAGAATAAATCTCATCAGATAATATAATAAGATTATATTTATTTGCTATTTCAGAAATCTCTCCTAGATTTTCACAAATTTGTCCTGATGGATTGTTCGGTGAGTTCAAAAATAAAAGATAGTTTTTATTTTTATTTTTCAAAATTACTTTCTCAATTTCAGCAGCTGTTGGAAACCAATTATTTTCTCTTTTAGTTTGTAAAATTTGAATTTTATTTCTACCTAATATTGCTTGAGGTGCATATGAAACCCAACTTGGAGCAGGAAG
>JAOJAE010000043.1 GCA_028227525.1 Candidatus Pelagibacter sp.
CTTTAAGAAAATAAATATATTCCTTGATAGGATAAGAACCTAGACTAAGATGAACACGGTAACCCATTAAAAAAGGTGCTATATCTTGAACTTTCGCTGTGATCTCTTCACCATTTATTTTAATTGGAATATTCTTGTCTAATAATTGCTTAATATCCCCAGGTTTCTCGTAAGTATAAACAGTAAATGTATTATAAACTTTTTCACAATTGTCCTGTGTTCTTATCCAAAAGTTAAGATTATCCCCATGGGTAACTTCTCCACTTACACGAGCATAGGATAATGTTTCAAGTCTATCTATACTCCACTCCTCATCATCAGCTTGTGCTTGATAGGCTATAACTAACAAAAATAAAAATAAATGTAATGAGATAAAAATAGCTAAGCGCTTCAAGATTTAAGCTCCACCTTGAAACCATCACTTTTTAACAGTGATGTTATTTTATCTAATAATAAACTGTGATGAGTGTTTGAACTTACTTTGAATTTAAAAGTTTGTTTGTAGACTGGGGTAGAATTACCATATGAGATGAAAGTTGATACATGACAATATTTGTGAATATCGTTTATTTCCATTAATTAGCGCTCCTTATTGGTTGTATTTTTGAATGTAAGTAACTTGTAGTTACTGATAGTGGTTCCAATCCTTTTTCGAGGGAGTTGCCTACGTGATAACAAGGAAGATAATGAAAAGAAACGTAAACAGGATGAAAAAAGATTGGAAATCCAATGCATGATTCATATTTATTAAGACTGTTTGTTTTTAATCAGCCAAAAAAATGTTTTGAAAAAGGCAGTTTAAATCTAATTATTAACAACAGTTAAACAACATCATCTTCTGTATTAATATCTTCACCAAGCAAAAGATATATACCTTCACCGTATTGCTTGTATTTCTCTAAATCTGCATCATGTTTAAGGGTTTTACCTATTGAAACAAACTCATCATACTCTTGTTGATTAATACTATTCTTTTTTAGAAACAGTTTTAATCTTGTTTCCCAGTTCATTAGTAAAGATGTTTTTGAAAATCTATGAAGGTAGATTTAATTTTATCTGCATCACCTAATACTTTTTGACCATCATGTAGAGATTTGTACTTTAATTCAACTAGGCTACTTAACCTGTTAATATCAAGTTCTTCAACACCACCTTCAACATATTTACTTAAAACAAAATCTATAAACTCTTTTTGTTTATCGTTTAAATCTTTGTAAATTTCATCCTCTGCATTAGCTACTCTAGTTGCTCTTTGAATAGGTTTTTTGCTATAAGCAACATGTTCTAAAACATCAAAGATATCACTATCTTCAGCCTCTATTAGTGTTTGGATAGATTTTAAATCTTGTTTAGTGAAGCCATTATCTTCAAGTTTTTTAAGTAGTTCATTCCTAGTGATAGGAGATGACCATAACTCTCGTAGCTCTTCTTCACTCTTTAATATTTCTGGTAGAGTTATTGTATTAAATAATCTCTTAATAAATTCTTCTGCAGAAACAGGTATCCCATGAAAGTAAAATAAAGAAGTAGACATGGATTTAATTGTTAACTCTTTACCTTCAGCGAGTTTAATTATTATTTTTTCTCTTGGTGATTTAGGCTCTGGTGGTTCTTCACCACCACCTTCTTCACCTGGTTCAAAAGGTTTTTCTGGTTTTTCTTCTGGTGGTTCCTCAGGTATTGGTTCACCATCCCATTCAGGGTCAGCAAAGTTTGCTGAAGCACCTACAAAATCAACAACAGTAAAATAAAACTTATCTTCAAATAATCTTGTTCCTCTTCCAATTATTTGCTTAAACTCAATCATATTGTTAACTGGTCTCATCAATACAATATTTCTAATATTTAATGCATCAACACCAGTACTAAGTTTTTGACTAGTAGTTAAAATTGTTGGAAGTGTTTTTTCATTATCCTGAAACTGTCTAAGATGAGTATCACCTGTTGTTGTGTCTTTAGCGGTAACCCTTACGCAATAATCAGCAGGAGGATTGACAGACTCTTGATTAATTAAATCTCTAACCATTCCAGCATGAGCAATACTTGCACAGAAAACTAAGGTTTTCTCTCTAGGGTTAATACTATTAAGCATTAACTGAACTCTCTTACGCTCTCTACCTTCGATAACAATTTTCTTATTCATATCTTTTTCTTCAAACACTTCACCTTCAGAGATTTCTTCTTCACCAGCTAAAATATCATCATCACCTGTGTAAACATATTCATCCATAGTTGTTTGAATTCTCTTAACTTTAAAGGGTGTTAAAAAACCATCTTTAATCCCATCTTTTAATGAGTAAGTATAAACAGGCTCACCAAAGTAATCATACGTATCAGCATTAAATTTTCTCTTAGGTGTGGCTGTTAGACCAATTTGTACTGCAGATGAGAAATAATCCATTATTCCTCTCCATCTACTTTCATCTTTAGCTCCACCTCTATGACATTCGTCGATTATAACTAAATCAAAGAAGTCAGCAGGGTATTGACCAAAGTAAGGTTTATTTTCTGGCCCCGACATAAAGCTTTGAAATATAGTAAAGAATACAGAACCATTTGTTGGGACATGTCCCTTGTCTTTAACATCTTTAGGAGTAATTCTAACTAAAGCATTCTCATCAAAGGCACTAAAAGAATTAAAGGCTTGGTTGGCTAAAATATTTCTATCAGCTAAGAATAATATTCTTGGAATTCTTTTGCCATCTCTTTGCATATTCCATCTAGATTGGAAAAGTTTCCAAGCAATATGAAATGCAATTACAGTTTTACCTGTACCTGTTGCAAGAGTAAGAAGTATTCTTTGTTGCTTATCTGCAATGGCATCCAATGCATTATTGATAGCTATTTCTTGGTAATACCTTGGTTCTCTAATTCCTTTAAAAGGTTCAAAGTTAATAGCATCAAACTTGCTAGACCATTCGTTTTTATCTTTAAAAGTCTTTATCCACAATTCTTCAGGTGATGGGAAATTATCCACTTCACCTTCTGATGTAATAAACATTTCACCTTTTTCATTCTTAGAATAGTTAATCTCATAAATTTTGTGACCATTAGTAGAATAGGTAGTGTGTATTTTTAGTTTTTGAGCATAATCTTTTGCTTGGCTGATACCTTCGCTTACAGGTAAATCTTCTTTCTTTGCTTCTATCACAGCTAGTTTTCTATTCTTATAAACTAGAACATAATCAGCTCTAATAATGCCAGCTCGAATACCACCTGGTTTAATTTCACCATTAGTGATTTTAAATTCTCTTCTAACAACACTTCCTTCAACTTTTCCCCATCCAGCTTCTTTTACTTTCGGGTCAATTAATTCTGCTATTGTTTCTGCTTCATTCATGCTGCGTTTTTTCTTATTAACTCTTTTGAGAGTATTGCTTGTTTAAGAGAGTGTAAATGGATTGATTTTCTTGAATAGTAATCTTGTAATTTTAAAGAATACTCATTTATTAAATCAAATTTTTCAACTAGTTTTTGCTGATTAGCCTTACTTATGATGGGTATTCTTAATTGACTTAATTTCGATGAATTGAAACCTCCTTGAGCTGAACCAGAAATTCCATCATTGACTTGTTTCCAGTATTTAGCACTTTGAAAATAATACATTACAAACATTGGCAACAAGATTTCTCTATCAACAGAGATACGAATTAAATATGATGCAAATACTGAATTAACTGGGTTTTGAATGAGAAAACTTTTTCCAGTAGTTGCTCCAGTACGTGCAAATACAATATCTCCATGTTTAAGTATTACGCTTGAAAGTTTATTGGGCTCTACATTGCAGCAAGGTACTGTATTCCAGTCTACAGAGTTATTTTGTATATCTGTAATTCTTAATAATTTATAACTACCTTTATCAAAGTTTGCTTTTGCTGTGTAACCATAATTTATTTTACTGTAATCACCAATCTGTCTTGTTTTATCAGAATATTTAGAAAATTCTTTATCAATTGTATAAGAATAATAACTTTTAAAATTAGAAATATTTTTTTTTGTTAATTCTATTGCATTATCAATCTCAGCAAATGCCTCATCAAGTTTAGCTATGATACGC
>JAOJAE010000044.1 GCA_028227525.1 Candidatus Pelagibacter sp.
ATAGATTGGCAGAAAGCATTGAGGCGGCTGTTAATTTATCAAATGGATTAGTTTTTGTTGAATATGAAGATGAGACTTTACCAGAAAAATTTAGAAAAATTGAAAAACTAATCTATTCAACAAAATTTGCTTGTCCTGAAAGTGGTTTTACTATTGAAGAAATTGAACCTAGACTTTTTTCTTTTAATAGCCCTTATGGTGCTTGTGAAGAATGTGAAGGTATTGGAATTAAATTAAATGTTGATCCTAACTTAGTAATTCCAGATGAAAGAAAAAGTATTGCAGATGGTGCTATAGAACCTTGGGCAAAATCTACAACATTATATTACGCTCAAACTTTAGCATCTATTGCTAAACATTACGGTTTTTCACTTGATGATAAATGGAAAAAATTACCAAAAAAAATTAAAGATGTAATTTTATATGGATCTGATGAAGAGGAAATTAAGTTTAACTATGATGATGGATATGAAAAATATTCACATAAAAAAACTTTTGAAGGTGTAATAAATAATCTTGAAAGAAGATTTTTAGAGTCTGATAGCGAATGGAAAAGAGAAGCTATAGCAGAGTATCAGTCTGATTCTGCTTGTGAAGGCTGTAATGGAGATAGGCTTAAAGAAGAAGCTCTTTGTGTAAAAATTGATAATCACAATATAAGTGAAGTTACTAGAAAATCTATTCTTGATGCAGCTCAATGGTTTAAAGATTTAGAAAAAAATTTAGATAACAGACAATTTAAAATTGCTGAACATGTATTAAAAGAAATTAATGAAAGATTAAATTTTTTGCTTAATGTTGGTTTAGATTATCTTACATTATCAAGAGAGTCAGGGACACTTTCTGGTGGTGAGGCTCAAAGAATAAGACTAGCCTCTCAAATTGGATCTGGATTAACTGGTGTATTATATGTTCTTGATGAACCCTCAATAGGTTTGCATCAAAAAGACAATGTTAAACTTATTAATGCTCTTAAAAGATTAAGAGATTTAGGTAACACTGTAATTGTAGTTGAGCATGATACAGAAACAATGGAGAACGCTGATCATATTATAGATATGGGTCCTGAAGCTGGATCTAATGGTGGCCAAGTATCTGCTCAAGGAACATATGATGAAATTAAAAAAGATAAAAATAGTATTACTGGTCAATATCTATCGAATAAAAAATCAATTGAAATTCCTAAAACTCGAAGATTAGCTAAAAATGGAAGATTTGTAGAAATTAATGGAGCTACAGGAAATAATTTAAACAATGTTAATTTAAAAATTCCAACAGGAAGTTTTACTTGTATTACTGGTGTATCAGGTAGTGGTAAATCAACTTTAATCTTACAAACTCTATATCATGCTCTTAATTTAACACTTAATAATAAAGCTAGAAAAGCGCCAAAAGCCTTTAAGAGTTATAAGGGTGTTGAATTAATTGATAAAATTATAGATATAGACCAATCTCCCATCGGGAGAACACCTAGATCAAACCCAGCAACTTATACTGGTGCTTTTGGTCCTATTCGAGATTGGTTTACTAGTTTACCTGAGTCTAAAACTAGAGGATATAAACCTGGAAGATTTTCTTTTAATGTTAAGGGTGGAAGATGTGAAGCTTGTGAGGGTGATGGTGTTATAACTTATGAGATGCATTTTTTACCAGACGTTTACATACAATGTGATGAATGCAAAGGCACAAGATACAATAGAGAAACGCTAGAGATTAAGTTTAAAGGAAAAAGCATAGCTGATGTTTTGGATATGTCTGTTGATGAAGGATGTGAATATTTTGAAAATATATCAACTATTAAAACAAAATTACTTACTCTTAAAAAGGTAGGTTTGGGGTATATAAAAATTGGTCAACAGGCAACTACTCTATCAGGAGGTGAAGCTCAAAGAATAAAACTTGCAAAAGAACTATCCAAAAGATCAACAGGTCGAACAATGTATATTTTAGATGAACCAACAACAGGTCTTCATCAGCATGATATTAAAAAATTATTAGAAATACTTCACACATTTGTTAAACTTGGTAACACTGTTGTGGTTATTGAACATAATTTAGATGTTATTAAAACAGCTGATTATATCGTCGATATGGGCCCTGAAGGTGGTGTTAAAGGCGGTAATATTATCGCAGAAGGAAAACCCGAAGAAATTTGTAAAGTTCCTGAGAGTTATACAGGTCAATTCTTAAAACCTTTATTAAGATAATATAATAAAAGGTTGTTAATATTTCTGATAATTTAGTGTATAAATGTTATGAATCATGAGCAATTTATTATCATCACTACCAAAAACAATTCATGCATCACTTGCATTAGCTATATTGTTATTTGTTGCACTATTTTATTTAAACGGTGGGTTTGCTTTTGATACATTGTTTTGGAGTTGGTTATTCAGATATATTCATGTGACTGTTGCCATTATGTGGATTGGCTTACTTTGGTATTTTAACTTTGTTCAAATTCCAAACATGGGCAAGATCCCTGATGAACAAAAACCAGCAATAGGTAAAGTCATTGCTCCTGCGGCTCTTTTCTATTTTAGATGGGCAGCTGCATTAACAGTATTATCTGGATTAATTTTAGCTCATTTAAATGGGTATGGTCATGATGCTTTACTTTTAGGTATTGGATCTGAAGTACCAAAATATACAGCAATAGGTATTGGAATGTGGCTTGGAATAATTATGGCTTTTAATGTTTGGTTTGTAATTTGGCCAAATCAAAAAAGAGCGTTAGGAATTGTTGAATGCGAGCCAGATTTAAAAGCTAAATCTGCAAAAACTGCTATGCTATTTTCAAGAACTAATACATTACTTTCATTACCAATGTTGCTTTCAATGGTAATTGCGCAAAATCTTTATTAATTTTTTAATTACTTTAAATCCTTTATATTTCTAAATTCTTTTAAGCATTCAGGATTTGCTAGAGCTTCTTTGTTTTTAATCTTATTACCTTCAATAATATTTTTAACAGCTAGTTCTACGATTTTACCACTCTTAGTTCGTGGAATGTCATTTACCTGAATTATTTTACTGGGAACATGTCTAGGAGATGCATTTTTTCTTATCTGTAGTTTTATTTTTTTTAATAAGTTTTCATTAAGCTCAAATTTAGAATTTAGAATTAAAAATAGAATAATCCTAATATCATTATCCCAAGATTGTCCAACAACTAAAGATTCTTTTATTTCTTTAAATTTTTCAACCTCAGAATATATTTCAGCTGTTCCGAGTCTTACTCCTCCAGGATTTAATGTTGTATCTGATCGACCAAAAATTATAAATCCATTTTTATTTGTAATTTTTGCGTAATCTCCATGATGCCAAATATTTTTATATCTACTAAAATATGCCTTTTTAAATTTAATATCATTTTTATCATTCCAAAATTTTAATGGCATTGAAGGAAAAGGATTAGCACAAACAAGTTCTCCTTTTTTGTTATAAATAGATTTACCTTTTTCATTGAAAACACGTACATCCATACCAAGTCCTTTATTTTGGATCTCACCAGAATAAACAGATTGATATAAATTTCCCAAAACAAAACATGAAACAATATCAGTTCCACCTGAAATTGATGCTAGATGAACATCTTTTTTTATATTTTTGTAAACATAATCAAAACTATCTTTGGATAAAGGGGAGCCTGTTGAACAAATAGTTCTTAATTTAGGTAATCTGTATAATTTCTTATAATCTTTATTAACTTTTCGAAGTGTATCAATATATTTCGCGCTAATACCTAGTAACGTTATATTTTCCTTATTTGCTATTTTAAGAAGTAAGTCATCCTTTTTATACATCGGAAAACCATCAAACAAGACTATAGAAGCTTTAGAAGCTAAAACGGATACCAACCAATTCCACATCATCCATCCACAAGTCGTAAAATAAAAAACATTATCATTTTCTTTAATATCACAATGAAGCTGATGTTCTTTTAGATGTTGTAGAAGTACACCACCTGTTTTATGGCAAATACATTTTGGTTTACCCGTAGTTCCACTAGAATATAAAATCGCTAACTCATGTT
>JAOJAE010000045.1 GCA_028227525.1 Candidatus Pelagibacter sp.
TAAATCATTAAATAATGCTTTATTTACAATATTGATTCTTTCCTCAGAATTAAACAAATAGTTTTTATTACTAACATCAGAAACTCCTACAATAATTTTATCAAATAGCTTTAATGCTTTTTTGATTACATCAATATGACCGTATGTAATTGGATCAAACGTACCGGGGTAAATTGCTACCTTGTTCATTAGATTAGATTATCATCAATTTTAATAGCAGATACCACTTTTTCTTCCCCAGATAATTTAATTACTCTAACTCCCTGAGTATTTCTGCCAGCTGTTCTGATTTCTTTAACTGCAACTCTAATCACTCTACCTTTATTAGTTGATATAAGTATTTCATCTCCCTCAAATACTGGAAAAGATGAAGTTATATTTCCATTTCTTGGTGAATTTACAATACCAATAATACCTTTGCCACCTCTATTGGTAACTCTGTAATCTGTATGAGATGTTTTCTTTCCATATCCATTTTCACTTATTGATAGGACAAATTTTTCTTTAGCAGTAATTTCTGATTTTTCATCTTTAGATTTTTTACCATTTTTTTTTGTTTTGTCGTTATCAATTACAGACAAAGATACTATTTCATCGTTTGAAGCTAGCTCCAAACCTTTTATTCCTTTTGATGATCTTCCTTTAAATACTCTTAATTTTTTTGCTTCAAATCTTATACATTTACCAAATTTAGTGCTTAAGATTACATCTTGATCGTCTTGACAAATTTTAACACCAACAATCTTATCATTGTTATCAAGTTTCATAGCAATTTTCCCTGATGCATTAATAGACGAGAAATCTTCTAAACTATTTTTTCTAACTTTGCCCTGCGCTGTAGCAAAAATTATTTGATAATTCTTTAAATCAGTTTCATTTTCTGGCATAGGCATAATTGAACTGATTGCTTGATGGCTTTTTAAAGGTAAAATATTGAATAAAGATTTCCCTTTTGAAGTTGAAGATCCTTCAGGAATTTTCCATGCTTTTACTTTGTAAACTAAACCTTCTGTAGAGAAGAATAGAACTGAAGTATGTGTATTAACTGATAGAGTTTGAATAACTGAATCTTGATCTCTTGTAGTAATACCAGACTTACCTTTACCACCTCTTTTTTGTTGTTTTACACCGTCTAAAGAACCTCGTTTGATGTAACCCTGTAAAGTTACCGTAATAATTACAGATTGTTTTTGAATAGTTTCTTCAATATCGTAATTTAAAACTGCATCAATAATCTTGGTTCTTCTTGGTACTGCAAACTTTTCTTTAATGTTTTTAAGTTCATCGCTGATCACTTTTAATAGTTCTTTTTTTGAAGATATAATTTTTTTGTATTTTGTTATTAATTCAGCTAATTTTTTTATTTCAACTTCAATTTCGTTAATTCCTAAAGCAGTTAATTTTTGAAGTCTAAGTTCTAGAATGGCTAAAACTTGTGGCTCGGATAATGAATAAACTCCTTTACCTTTTTTTCCTTCCACTAAAGAAATTAATTTTTGAGATTTGTTAATTTTCCATTTAGTTTTTAAAATAGATTGTTTAGCATCATCTGGGGTTTTTGATGATCGTATTATTTTTATAATCTTGTCTAAATTTTCAACTGAAACTGATAAGCCTATTAAAATATGAGCTCTTTCTTCGGCTCTTTGAAGATCAAATTTAGTCTTTTTAATAACAACATCTTCTCTAAAAGATAAAAAATTTGCTAAGAAGTCTTTTAATGTACAAGTTTTAGGTTTTCCTTCAACAATAGCTAATGTGTTAAAGCCAAACGAACTTTCAATTTGAGTATTTTTATAAAGTTGTCTTTTTATTGTTTCTGGCTCAACACCATTTCTAAGATCAATTGCTACTCTGATACCTTCTCTATTTGACTCGTCTCTGATATCCTTAATTCCTTCAATCTTTTTTTCTCTTACTAACTGAGCAATTCTCTCGTTCAATACTGATTTATTTACCTGGTAAGGAATGGAGGTGATTACTAATCTTTCTCTACCATTCTTAAGTGACTCTATAGAAACTTCACCTCGAATTTTAAAAGATCCTCTGCCATTATTGTAGCCTTGTTTAATGATATCTTTACCAATAATTACACCACCAGTTGGAAAATCTGGTCCAGGGACGTGTTTCATTAATTCTTTAATCTTAATATCCTTGTTATCAATTAATGCTAAAGTTCCATCAATAATTTCACCTAAATTATGTGGAGGGATGCTTGTTGCCATACCAACGGCGATACCACCAGCACCATTAACTAAAAGATTTGGATATTGAGCTGGTAAAACTGTAGGTTCTTTTTCTGTTTCGTCATAATTACTTTTAAAAGAAACAGTATTTTTTTCAATATCATCAATTAAAAATTGAGAAACTTTTGACAATCTTGTTTCTGTGTACCTCATTGCAGCAGCTGGATCACCATCTATAGATCCAAAATTTCCTTGACCCTGAACTAATGGTAAGCTCATTGAAAAATCTTGAACCATTCTAACTAGTGCATCATATACTGATTGATCACCGTGAGGGTGATATTTACCAATTACATCCCCTACTATTCTTGCAGATTTTCTAAATTGTTTGGACCAATCATATCCACCTTTATACATTGCATATAAAATTCTTCTGTGAACAGGTTTCAATCCATCTCTCACATCAGGTAAAGCTCGGCTGACAATTACGCTCATAGCATAAGATAGATAAGATGAACTCATCTCATCATGCATTGAGATTAATTTTATGTTGTTATCTTTTGGAGCTTCAGTTTTTTGCATAGGTACTAAAATGGAATTTCGTCATCCATATCATTTGACACTTGTGAAGAGTCCTCAATATTATTTTGTTGAGTTGTGTCATTTTGAATTCCACCACCAGTGTTACCTCCACCAAGCATTGTTAAAGTCGAGTTATATCCTTGAAGGACAATTTCGGTAGAATATTTATCTTGACCAGATTGCTCGTCTTTCCATTTTCTAGTAGTAAGTTGACCCTCTACATAAATTTGAGCACCTTTTTTAAGATATTGTTGAATAACATTTACAAGACCCTCGTTAAATACAACTACACGGTGCCATTCAGTTTTTTCTTTTTTCTCACCTGTATTTTTGTCTTTCCAGGATTGGCTTGTTGCTAAACTAAGTCTTGCAACACTTTTGCCATTAACCATTTGTTTGATTTCTGGGTCTGCGCCCAAACGACCAATTAATAATACTTTATTTAAACTTCCAGCCATAATATTTAATATTTGTTAAATTAATTAATAAGAACTATATCATAATTCTTCTCATTATTAATTTTATTAACTCAAAGCAACAAAAAATATGATCAAAAAGATAGTTATTAAGGGTGCTAAAGAACATAATTTGAAAAATGTTAATATTGAAATCCCTAAAGATCAATTTGTTGTAATAACTGGTCTATCAGGATCAGGAAAATCATCATTAGCGTTTGATACCATATACGCAGAAGGTCAAAGACGTTACGTTGAAAGTCTGTCTGCTTACGCAAGACAGTTCTTGGATAAAATGAAAAAACCAAATGTAGATCTCATTGAAGGTTTAAGTCCAGCAATCGCTATTGAGCAAAAAAATACATCTAAGAATCCAAGATCAACTGTTGCAACAGTTACAGAAATTTATGATTATATGAGAGTTTTGTTCGCAAGAGCTGGTATACCTTATTCGCCATTTACTGGAAAACCTATTACATCTCAAACAATAACACAGATTGT
>JAOJAE010000046.1 GCA_028227525.1 Candidatus Pelagibacter sp.
TGGTTCTCATTTTGTTGATCTTTTATTAAACAAGGGACATAAAGTTTTTGGAGCAAGCAGATCTAAAGAGCCCCATAATGTATTTTTGCCATATAAAAAATCAATATATTTAAGCAACTTTAAATTTATAAAATTTGATATTAATAAAGATGTTCCTTTCATAAAAAAATTAATCATTGACAATAAGATCAGTTATATTATTAACTTTTCAGCGCAAAGTATGGTTGGTCAAAGCTGGGAAAACCCAATTGATTGGTATAATACAAACGTTTTAGGAACTATAAACTTTTTAAATAATATTAAAAAAATCAAACATATAAAGAAATATGTACATATATCTACTCCTGAAGTTTATGGAGCTACAAAAAAAAATTTAAAAGAAACTAGAAGTTATTCTCCAAGCACACCTTACGCTATATCTAGAGCTACATGTGATATGCATTTATATAGTTTATATAAAAACTATAATTTTCCAGTTATATTTACAAGAGCTGCTAATGTTTATGGCCCTGGGCAACAGTTATATAGAATTGTCCCAAAAGCAATACTTTCATTAAAACTTAAAAGAAAATTATTTCTTGATGGAGGCGGAAAGTCAAAAAGATCTTTTATTTATATTTCAGATGTTGCTAATGCAACATATGCCTTATGTTTAAAATCTACGAATGGTGAAATTTATCATATTTCTACAAATCAGTTAGTAAGTATTAAACAGCTGGTTAAAATGATTTTTAAACTTAAGAATCGATCTATTAGTGAATTTGTAAAACTTTCCTCAGAAAGAGTCGGAAAAGATAGCTTATATTCGCTAAACTCAAACAAGATTAGGAAAGAAACAAAATGGAAACCTAAAGTTAGTTTAACAAATGGTTTGATAAAAACTATACAATGGGCTGAGAAAAACATTAAAATATTAAAAAAGAAACCAAACACTTATATACACAAAAAATGAAAATTTTTATTACAGGAGGGTGTGGCTACGTTGGCACAGTATTGACTGAGTCATTATTATTTGATGGTCATCACATAACCGTTTTAGATACTCAATGGTTTGGTAATTTTTTACAAGAGCATAAATCTTTAAAAATAATCAAAGGAAATGTTCAAGATCTAAGCAATATTAGCTTCAAAGGAATTGAATGTATAATACATTTAGCAAATATAGCTAATGATCCTGGGGTTGAATTGAATCAAACATTATCCTGGGAAGTTAATGCATTGGTTTCACAACAATTGACTGAAAAAGCAATTGAGGATGGAGTAAGACAGATTATTTATGCAAGTTCTGGTAGTGTTTATGGCGTAAAAGAAGAAGAAGAGGTAACTGAAGATTTATCGCTAGTTCCAATTTCTGCATACAATAAAACAAAAATGGTTTCTGAAAGAGTGTTTTTTAGTTACAAAGACTTAATTAAAATACATTGTATTAGACCGGCAACTGTATGTGGGTACTCTCCAAGAATGAGATTAGATGTAAGTGTGAACCTTCTTACCATGCAGGCTTTAAAAAGTAATAAAATAAATGTTTTTGGAGGAAGTCAAACAAGACCAAATATTAATATACATGATATGGTTAGAGTTTATAAACATTTTTTAGCTAATAGTAATCTTGACTCTGGATTTTATAATGCGGGATTTGAAAATATTTCTATTTTAGATATTGCAAAAAAAGTTCAAAAAAAAATTAACTCTAAAATTGAAGTTACTAAATCTAATGATCCCAGATCTTATAGACAGAACTCGGATAAACTATTAGCTACTGGATTTGAGCAAAAGTTTAACATTGAAGATGCTATTGATGAGATCATTCAAAAGTTTAAAAGTGGCGAATTAAAAGATGAAGAAATTTTTTATAATATAAAGATGATGAAAAAACTCTTTTAATTAATAGCAAAAAGTTAATATGAATATTAAAAAGTTATCTAATATTTTAAGACATTCTATTGTAAAAATGTCCAACAAAACTAAATCACCTCATTTAGCTTCATCTCTGTCTTGTATAGATATAATTGCAACATTATATAAGTCTGTTTTAAAATTAGATAATAAAAACCCTAATTGGGATTTAAGAGATAGATTTATCTTAAGCAAAGGACATGCAGCTGCAGCTCTTTACGTGGCGCTAGAATATAAAGGAATAATAACCAAAAGCGAATTAGACTCCTATACAAAATATGGTTCATTACTAGAAGAGCATCCTAGTCCTAAGTTAGCAGGTGTTGAAGCTGCAACTGGTTCTCTGGGGCACGGACTATCTATAGGATGTGGTTTAGCTTTGTCTTCAAAAATTTCAAAAAAAAAATTTATGACCTATGTTCTAATGTCAGATGGTGAATGTAATGAAGGTTCAGTTTGGGAGGCTGCTCTGTTTGCGTCAGCAAAAAAACTTAACAGTTTGTGTGCATTTGTAGATTACAACAAATGGCAAGCAACTGGTAAAAGTAAGGATATACTCAATTTAGGCTCATTAACCAAAAAATTCTATCAATTTGGTTGGAATGTTTTAGAAATTGATGGTCATAATCATAAATTAATTTCTGATGCTTGCAAATCAGCTAAAAAAGAAAAAATTAAACCAACAATTGTGGTTGCTAATACAATAAAGGGTAAGGGAATATCCTTTATGGAAGATGATAATAATTGGCATTATAGAATACCTTCCTTAAATGAAGTAGAGCTTGCAGAAAAAGAATTGGGATTAAAATGAGAAATGAATTTGCAAAAACAGTAACAAAGTTGGCAAAAATAAAAAAAGATGTCGTTTTATTGGCGGGTGATATAGGAAACAGATTATTTGATAATTTTAAAAAAAATAATCCTGAAAGATTTTATAATTGTGGTGTTGCGGAAGCAAATATGACTGGTGTAGCATCAGGTTTAGCATCCTCTGGCTTTAGACCGATTACTTACACAATAACTCCATTTAATACAGCAAGATGTTTTGAACAAATAAGACTTGATATATGTTATCCAAATTTACCAGTCATTATTGTTGGAACTGGTTCGGGTTTATCATATGCATCACTAGGTGCCACGCACCATTCAATGGAAGATATTTCTATACTTAAAACATTGCCTAATTTACAAATTCTTTGTCCTGGAGATAAAAATGAAGTTACAGAAGCACTATTATGTGCATATAACAGCAAAAAACCAACTTATATAAGACTTGGAAAAAAAGGTGAGCCAATTATTCATAAAAAAAAACCAAATTTTAAAATTGGAAAATCGATAATATTAAAAAAAGGCAAAGACATTGCACTACTAGGAGTTGGAAATGCCTTACCAATTGCTTCCAAATGTGAAGAAATTTTAAATCTTGAAAATATTAAATCTGATTTAGTAAGTTTTCATACTGCAAAACCATTAGATGAAAAATTAGTTAAAAAACTTTTTAAATCCAATAAGTTAATCGTTGTTATTGAAGAACATGGATTATTAGGAGGTGTTGGATCATCTATTCTAGAATGGGCAAATGAAAATAAATTTGACTCAAGAAATGTTTTAAGATTTGGAGGTCCAGATAAATTTTTAACAGGCTGTGGAAACCAAACTGAAGCACGAAATTTTATCGGATTAAATCCTAAAAAAATATGTAATAAAGTATTAAAATACTTTCAAAACTAATGATTATTGGTTTTGATTTTGAT
>JAOJAE010000047.1 GCA_028227525.1 Candidatus Pelagibacter sp.
AATATTGGGACATTAATTTCTAGAGTTACTTATATTAAAAAAGGTCATAAAAAAAATTTTATAATACTAGATGTTGCAATGAACGACTTGATGAGACCTGCATTATATAATTCAAAGCATAGAATAATGCCGGCTATAAAGACTGGAAAAAAAGTAAAGAAAACATATGAATTTGTTGGTCCAATCTGTGAAAGTACTGATAAATTCTTAACTATAAATAATTTTCAAAAATTATTTGAAAAAGACTTAATTGTGATTTGCGATGTTGGGGCATATGGAATGTCACTCAGTTCAAATTATAACGTGAGACCAAAACCAATAGAAATACTAATTAAAAACTCTAAAATTAAAGTAATCAATAAAAGACAGAAGCTTACTGATATAGTCTAACTTCTGATAAAAATGATTAGAAACACTATTTTTTCAATTTTTTTCTTTAGTGGAATAATAATTATTTCTTTAATTTTTCTTCCTGCATTTTTTTTACCTCAAAAAGTTGTTTTATTAGGGGGAAAATTAATGGGTTATTGGACAAGTTTTTGTCTAAAGTTTTTTTTATCCACAAAAATAATAATCAAAGGTAAAGAAAATATTATAAATAATGAGAAGTTTTTTATTGCTGCATCTCATCAATCGATGTTCGAAACTTTTTATCTTCAAACTATTTTTAATTCACCTGTTTTTATTTTAAAAAAGGAGTTACTTTTAATTCCAATTTTTGGTTGGTATCTAAAAAAAATTGGCTCAATATCAATTAAGAGAAACAAAGTGACCAAAGATAACTTGGGATTTTTTGAAGATATCTCAAAAATGATTAATGACTCAAATAGACCATTAATAATCTTCCCTCAAGGAACAAGAGTTTTACCAGATGAAAGACCTCCTTTTAAAAAAGGTGCGTCTAGAATATATGAAGAACTGAAGATTTCTTGTCAGCCAGTTGCCATTAATTCAGGTTATGTTTGGCCTAAAAAAGGCTTAAAAATTAGCAATAAAGAAATAACTATTTCAATCTTAAAGCCTATAAAAGCAGGACTCGCTAAAGAAGAATTTATTAAGATTTTAGAAAATAGTGTTTATGAAGAACTTAATCAATTAAATTAGCCCTTCATAGGCATCACTACAAATATACTATCAAAATCACCTGGATCTTTAATTAAAGCTGGCGAACCAGTATCATTGAAAAAAATTTCAACTCTTTCTCCATCTAATTGTGAAGCAACATCGATTAAGTACCTTGAATTAAAACTTATTTCTAAGTCATGATCAAATTTAACATTTAATGTTTCTTTACCATCACCACTATTTGTGTTGTTAACCGATAGGTCTAGCGTATCTTTTGATAAATTAAATTTAACACCATCTTTTTTATCCAATGAGACAGAAGCAACTCTGTCAACTGAATTTAAAAATAATTTTAAATCTATTTCTAATTTTTTTTGATTATTTTTTGGTATTACCTGAATATAGTTGGGAAATTTTCCATCAATTAGTTTTGAAATCAATACACTATTATTTAGTTCAAATTTAATTTTTGATTTAATATTAGATACTTTAACATCTCCATCATAACTATCTAGCAATGAACATAGTTGAAAAATAGTTTTTTTTGGCAATATAATCGGCTCAAAATCAATTTTTTGATCTAATCTGATTTTTGAAATAGACATTCGATGACTATCAGTTGCCGCAGCAGTTAAATAATTTTTATCGTCTACTTCAGTTTGATGGAAATAAATCCCACTCAAGTAATGTCTTGTTTCATCATTAGAAACAGAAAATTTACATTTATTTAGTAGTTTTAAAAGCTGTTTAGATTTAATTATAAATTCATTTTGATTAAAATTTTCATCTGTAAGTGGAAATTCTGTAGCGCTAATACAGTTTAAGTTGAATATAGATTTTTCAGACTCAACTTGTAATTTACTAACATCCGTTAAAGATAAGTTTATTTTTTTACCTGAAGAAAATTTTCTTATTATATCATACATAATTGAAGAGGTTGTTGTTGTTCTACCTTCTTCAATAACTTCAACATTATTTAATTGGTGAATGAATATTAAATCTAGATCTGTAGCTGTTATAGTTAATTTAGAATTACTAGCATCCAATAAAATATTGGAAAGTATTGGTAGTGTACTTCTCTTTTCAATTACACCTTGGCAATAATTAAGTGCTTGCTGAAGATCTTGTTGGTTTACGTTAAATTTCATTATCTTTATTATTATATAATATCTGATTTTTTAGTTTATTAATATTATCTACCATTTCGGGATCTTTTTCTTTAATTTTTTCAATAGTTTTAACTGAATGTATTATGGTTGTATGATCTCTATTGGAAAACTCTCTTCCAATTTCTGGTAAAGATTTTGATGTTAAAATTTTTGTTAAATATATAGCTGTTTGTCTAGGTCTAACCAAATATCTAGATCTTCTTGAGGAAAGCATTTCATTTTTGCTAATTTTAAAAAATTTACAAACTGTAGTTTGAATCAAATCAATTGTTACTTTATTTTCAGCAAGATTTAATAAATCTTTTAAAACAACCTTAGTTTCTGCCAAATTTGGAACTTTATTGTAGATTCTAGAGAATGATACTACTCTATTTATTGATCCAACCAACTCTCTAACACTTGCTGTAATTTCGGTACTTATAAAATCTTGTATTTCTTTTGATACATGTAATTGATCAGCATATAAGTTATTTAATTCCTCAGTTTTCTTTTCTACAATCTTTTTTCTAAGTTCAAGATCTGGTTTTTGAATATCAACAACTAAACCACCAGAAAATCTAGATTTAATTCTATCTTGAATTCTAGATAGTTTATTTGGCGCTCTATCAGCTGATACAATTATTTGTGAACCTTTATCCAATAATGCATTAAAGGTATGAAAAAATTCTTCCTGCATTGCTTCTTTTCCACTTATAAACTGAATGTCATCAATTAATAAAATATCTGTATTTCTGAAATATTCTTTAAACTTAACCATATCATTAGCTTTGATTGATTTTACAAACTGATACATAAATCGTTCAGCTGATATAAACATTACTTTATTATTTTTTTTAAGTTCAATTCCAATCGAATTTAATAGATGGGTTTTGCCCATTCCAACACCACCATAAATATAAAGTGGATTATAATGAGATATATTTTCTGAAACCTTTAATGACGCTTCATAAGCAAGTTTATTGCTTGTACCAGTAATAAAATTATCAAATCTTTTATTGGGATCAATTCTATTATATTGCAAATAAGAGTCTTTTATGAATGAAATATTTTCATTTCTATCAGGTGTATTTTCGTTAACATTTGTATTTTCTAAATTTTGATTTGTATTTTTGTCATCAATCTTAAATTCAATTCTAATAATATCTTTTTTATATAAACGGATAATCTGTAAAATTTGATCAAGATACCTTGACGTAATCCAGTCTCTAATAAATCTTGTGGGTACTGAAAGTAATAAATAATTGTTAAATTCATCTACAAAAGTAATTTTTTTAAGCCAACTTTCATAAATATCAACTCCTAACTTATTTTTCATTTCTGACTGGACTAACTTCCAATCAAAGTCTTCTGACTTATAATTGTTTAAATTATTTATATTTGTAGATTTATTCAT
>JAOJAE010000048.1 GCA_028227525.1 Candidatus Pelagibacter sp.
AGAAATTGCAAAAATTTATAATGAAAATAAAGTAACCTGTTTATCAGTACTTACAGAAGAAGATTTTTTTTTAGGAAATTTAATTCATATTAGTAAAATTAA
This sequence comes from Candidatus Pelagibacter sp., assembly GCA_028227525.1. Next base: position 103 of record JAOJAE010000048.1, read on the forward strand.
ACAACAATTTAATTTACCAATTTTATGTAAAGATTTTTTTATTGATAAATTTCAAATACCCTTGGCAAAAAGTTATGGGGCTGATGCAATTTTAATTATTCTTGCAGGTGTATCAGATGATTTGGCCCATGAATTATATGAAGAAGCATTAAAATATGATATGTCAGTTATTGTTGAAGTGCACACTATAGAAGAAGCAGAAAAAGCTTTGAATTTTAAAGATGCTTTAATTGGAATTAATAATAGAAACTTAAAAACACTTAAAACCGATATAAATACAACCTACGATATTCATAATGTTCTTATTAAACACCAAGGACCTTTAATTTCTGAAAGTGGAATTAAAACAAAAGATGAACTTTTAGATTTAAAAAATAAAACCTCTATTAAAACTTTTTTAATTGGTGAATCACTTTTAAAAAATTTGTCAGAAAATTCTATATTTTCAGTTTTAAAGTCAAATTAACCCCTATTTTACTTACTTATTTAGCTATTGTTAATTGATAAGAACTTTTATAGAACATTATTTGTACGATATTTGTTCTTATGCTTACTAAAAAACAAAAAAACCTGCTTTTATTTATCAACAAGAAGTTGAGAAGCTCTGGTGTTTCTCCTTCATATGAGGAAATGAAACAATCACTTAATTTAAAATCTAAGTCTGGAATTCACAGACTAATAAGTGCCTTAGAAGAGAGAGGATTTATTAAAAGATTAGCTCATAAAGCGAGAGCTTTAGAGGTAATTAAATTGCCGGAAACTGCATCAGCAAATGATATTTATAATAGCTTCTCACCTAGTGTAATTAAAGGTGGATTGGATGAGGTAAACATTAATTCTGATGAAATGGAAGTTCCAGTTCTAGGAAAAATAGCTGCAGGAACTCCAGTTGAGGCTATACAGAATGAAGTTTCAAGAATTCCTTTACCAAGCAATTTAGAAAAGAATGGTGATTATTTTGGATTAAAAGTTCAAGGTGATTCAATGATAGAAGCTGGCATTAATGAAGGTGACACTGTAATTATTAGAAGAACAGATACTGCAGATAATGGAAAGATTGTTGTAGCACTAATCGATGAACATGAAGCTATGCTTAAAAGAATTCGTAAAAAAGGTAAAGTTGTTGCACTTGAAAGTGCAAATAGAAACTATGAAACTAAGATTTTTGGACCTGATAGAGTTAAAGTCCAAGGTGTTTTGGTATCTTTATATAGAAACTTCTAAAAAAATAGTCTAAACATCACTGATGTCAAAAGTAGCAACACGATTTGCTCCCTCACCTACTGGAGCTCTTCATATTGGTGGAGTGAGAACAGCTCTGTTTAATTGGTTATTTTCAAAAAACCAAAAAGGAACATTTCATCTTAGGATTGAAGATACAGATAAAGAAAGATCAAAAGATGAACATAGAATTCAAATAATTAAATCTTTAAAATGGATTGGTATAGAACATGATGGTGAGGAATATATACAGTCAACTAGAATTGATGATCATATAAAAATTGCCAATAATTTACTTAAAACTGGTAATGCCTATAAATGCTATTGCTCAAGTGAAAAAATTGAGGAAGAAAAGAAAAGAGCTAGACAAAAAAAACTTCCCTATATTTATAGTAGAAAATGTAGAGATTTATCAGAAGCAGAAACACCTAAAGATATAAAGCCTGTAATAAGATTTAAAAGTAAAATTGATGGATCGACTGTACTCAAAGACTTAGTTCAAGGTGATGTTGAAATTGATAATAACACAATTGAGGATTTTATAATTTTGAGAAATGACGGTACACCAACGTACAATTTGTCTGCAACAGTTGACGACCATCAAATGAATATGACACACATTATTAGAGGGGATGATCATAAGATTAATACATTCAAACAAATGCAAATATACTTAGCAATGGATTGGGAGGTTCCTCAATTCGCACATATACCTCTTATTCATACAATAGAGGGTAAAAAATTATCAAAAAGAGATAATGCTTCAACTTTAGATGACTATTCCAAAATAGGTATAATGCCTGATGCATTAAGAAATTATTTACTTAGATTGGGTTGGTCTTATGAGGATAAGGAGATATTTACTTTAGAAGAAAGTATTAAACACTTTAACCTAGAAGGTATTGGTAAATCTCCGTCAAAATTAGATATGAGCAGAATTTTATCAATGAATGAACATTACATAAAAAACATTGATGAAAATGAGCTCTATAAACATCTTGTTGAATATTGTGAAATTTATAAAGAAAAAATAAAACCAGAAAAAGAGATAAAAATTAAACCATCATTAACATTTCTTAAAAATAAAGCAAAAACGCTAGAGGACATATTTAATAACGCAAAATATATAATATTAGATGAGGTAAAATTTGATGATCAGGATCTAAAACTCATTGATGATAAAGCAAAAAACATAATAGCAGAATTTAAGAGTAAACTTTCATCTACAGATAACTTAAATAAAGAAGTTCTTGAGCCAATTGTTAATGATTTAATAAAAAAGCATGAAACAAATTTTAAAGGAGTTGGACAACCAATAAGAGTTGCTTTAACAGGATCAAAATTTGGACCTGGACTTTACGATATTATAATATCTCTAGGTAAAGAAGAAGTTGAAAAAAGATTAAGTAATAAGATAATTACTTAAGATTGTAGCAGCTTCATTAGAAGAAGATGTTTTAGATTTAATTCCTTCTAGAGTTTTACTACACTCATCCAATTGTTTTTTTATTAATTTAGGATTTTTTAAAAAATAAATAACTGATCTACAAATCTCTTCAGCATTGCATTCTTTTTGTAATAATTCTGGTATTACCTCTTTATCATTAATGATGTTAATGATATTTGCAAATTTGACATTAACTAATAATTTAAAAATCATAAAATTTATAAAACTTAATTTATAAATAATTATCGAGGGCACATTGGAGCTTGAAATTTGTAATGAAACAGTTCCAGATTTAGAAACAGCAAAAATTGAATTAGATAATATTTGTGATTTAATATTATCATCTGAAATAACATCGATATTATTTAAATCAGTTTGCTTAACATGATTAACAATAAACTCTTTATTTTCATCTGTTGCATGAAACACATATGAATAACTAAATTCTTTTTTATTCATCAACTTAACAAAATTCAGTAAAATTGGTAATAACACTGATGTTTCGGATTTTCGACTTCCTGGAAATATTGATATAATTTTTTTATCTTTTTTAATCAGATCGTTTAATACTGTTTTTGACTTTTCTTCATTTTCAATTAATGGATGTCCGACAAAAGTATTCTTTATATTTTCATCATCAAAATATTTTTTTTCAAAGTTAAATAATAAAAGCATATGATCAATAAACTTTTTAATTTTTTTTACTCGATTTTTACGCCACACCCAAACTTGAGGTGCAACGTAATGAATTGTTTTTATATTAGTGTTAATTTGTTTAACTCTTTCAGCAACTCTTAATGTAAAAT
>JAOJAE010000049.1 GCA_028227525.1 Candidatus Pelagibacter sp.
GAGTGTGTCTCCATCTTATTGGTTCAAAATTCGCCATATAAGATGAAATATAATAAAAAATTTCATTTAGTAATTTTGATTGAAAGGCAGTTTTATGACCCGTCTCATGCCACAATGGATTTGAAAATGAATAGATGTTGCCATACACCAAAAACCAAAAAACTGACCACCAGGTTCCCCAAGTTAAATATGCTAAAATTCCCGTTACTAATAATAGCCCAAAAAAAACTGAAACATGTTGAAGCCCTTTGATGTCAGATTTTTTTGAAAGTTCTTTAAGAACTTCAATATCGACTTTACACTTGTGCCATTTGTCTAGCTTAACTTCCATACCTTAAATTATTTCAGGTAAAAAAAAAGGGCAAGTACAAAAATGTACCTGCCCTTTTAATTTAAATTTTAAGTAAAACTACTTAGCTCTACCTGGTTGTTGCATAGCTGCTGCCCAAATGATCAGACCGAAAGCGATCTTGTTCAAGAAGTCAGCTGCGTTGTAAATCACGTTAAGTGAGTTAGCGTCTACTCCACCTGTTAGGTAACCAAAAATGTAACCTAATGGGTAAATAGCCCAACCTACAGTAACGATCATTCTCATTGCACCAAAAGCAGTTACAAGTGATTTATTACCACTCTTCGCCGCTCTCTTACCTGCTTCACCAGAGAATACTTCATAAAGAATGTATACCCAACCAGCCATACCGATAATGAAACCAAGTGTAGCGTTGATGTATCCTGCTTCTCCTAAGTATCCACCAACTAGCATAACTAGTGTACCAAGCATCAATCTCCAGAAAATTCCTGAATCTGCTTTGTTTACTGCTGATAGAACAAAATAGAATTCTAACATTAGTAATGGCACTGTAATTAACCAGTCAATGTATCTGTAAACAGTTGGTGAGTCGCCAGTCATGATCCATACATCTCTCATGTACATGTAGTGTACGAATGCAATACCAGTTACTAGACCAGCAACAGTCATTGAAACTCTCCATCCAGCTGGAACCGAACTTCTTTCTAAGAAAAAGAATACAGTAGCAGCTAAACAAGCCATTGATACTAACCAAAATGAAATACCAACGAAATCATCCTGAGCTAACATAACGGTCTCTGCGTTTGCTACACCTGTAACACCCATTAGGGCAACAGCTGTAAGAGCAAACAATTTAAGTTTTTTCATAAAAAAACTCCCTCTTTAGTTAGTTTTTATTTTTTAGTTTATATAAACTAGGTTAAGGTCTCCCCTAACCAAGATAGGGCGTTAGATAACAAATAAATTAGGATTAATGAAGAGTTAATTGCTGCTAATAAACATTGATTTTACTTATTTTTTAAAATTAAATACAATTATAAGGTTAAAAACCAACTTATTTAATAAAAACGAATCAAAATTTAATGTCAGATAAACTTCAAAAAATTTACGACCAATCCATAAATAATCCTGAAAAATTTTGGCAAGAAGCATCAAATGATATCTTTTGGTTTAAAAAACCAACTAAAATTTTAAATAAATCTAATCCTCCATTTTATAAATGGTTCGAAGATGGTGTAACCAACACATGTTACAACGCAATGGATATCCATATTGATCAAGGAAGAGGAAAAAAGACTGCTTTAATTTACGATAGTCCTATTACAGGTAACAAAAGTCAATTTAGTTACGAAGAACTTAGATCAAAAGTGTCAAAATTTGCAGGTGCTCTTAAAGATCAAGGTATTATTAAAGGAGATAGGGTAATTATTTACATGCCAATGATCCCTGAAGCAGTTATTGCAATGCTAGCCTGTGCAAGAATTGGAGCTATTCACTCTGTAGTCTTTGGTGGCTTTGCATCAAATGAATTAGCAAGCAGAATAGATGACAGTAAAGCAAAATTATTAGTTACAGCTTCATGTGGTTTTGAGCCAGGAAGAACAGTTGAATACAAACCACTTGTTGATGAAGCCGTTAAGCTTGCTAATCATAAAATTGAGAAAATGATATTGTTTCAAAGATCAGGTCATGAGGTAAAATTAAATGCTCCAATTGAAGTAAGTTGGGATGAAGTTATCTCAAATGCATCTGATACTGATTGTGTTGAGATGAAATCAAATGAACTTGCTTATATTTTATATACTTCGGGTACAACCGGTACTCCAAAAGGTATTGTTAGAGATATTGGTGGTCATATAGTTGCTCTAAAGTGGACCATGAAAAATATATACAATATTGACAGTGATGATATTTGGTGGTCTGCAAGTGATATTGGTTGGATCGTTGGACACTCTTATATTGTGTATGCCCCATTATTTAAAGGATGCACTACTGTTCTGTTTGAAGGAAAACCAGTTGGCACTCCTGATGCTGGAGCTTTCTGGAAAATCATATCTGACTATAAAGTAAAATCTCTATTCACGGCCCCTACTGCTTTTAGAGCTATAAAAAAAGAAGATCCTGAAGGCAAATATTTCTCTAAATATGATCTAAGTAGTTTTGAGAGTTTATTCCTTGCTGGAGAAAGAGCAGATCCAGATACTATTAAATGGGCAGAAAATTTGCTTAAAGTTCCAGTAATTGATCATTGGTGGCAGACAGAGACTAGTTGGGCGATCAGCTCAAATTGTACTGGAATTGAAATGATGGAGACTAAATATGGTTCGGCTTGTAAAGCTGTTCCTGGTTATGATGTTAAAATTATTAAACCAGATCAAACTTTAGCAAAACCTAATGAGATGGGAGATATTGTTGTAAAGCTTCCACTTCCACCGGGCACTTTTCCAACATTATGGAATGCAGATCAGAGATATAAAGAAAATTACATGACAAATTATGAGGGTTATTACCAAACCTATGATGCGGGGCATATTGATGAAGATGGTTATATTTGGATTATGTCTAGAACAGATGACATTATAAATGTTGCAGGTCATAGATTATCAACTGGTGCTATTGAAGAAGTTTTATCAGAACATCAATCAGTAGCTGAATGTGCGGTACTTGGGATTGCAGATAAATTAAAAGGACAACTTCCTATTGGATTAGTTGTTTTAAAATCTGGAGTAGATAAAGATAACGAAACAATCTCTAAAGAATGTGTACAAATGGTTAGAGATAAAATTGGACCCGTTGCAGCATTTAAAGTTGTAATAGTTATTAAAAGGTTGCCAAAAACAAGATCTGGAAAAATTTTAAGAGGAACTATTAGAAAAATTGCTGATAATGTTGAATATAAAATACCTCCAACTATTGATGATCCTGCAATTCTAACAGAGATAAAAGAGGATTTAGTTAAACATAAAGTTTTAAACAATGATTAAAACATATTTATTTCTTGCAGGTGCAGTATTTTGTGAAGTTGCGGGAACAATGCTGTTACCAGTTTCTCAAAACTTTACCAAACTTATACCAACAGCAGCTCTTTCATTTTTTTATCTATGTGCATTTTATCTATTAACTTTTGTAGTAAACAAACTTCCAATTGCAATCGTTTATGCAACATGGAGTGGTCTTGGAATTTTTACTATTGCTATAATGGGATATATCTTTTTTAAACAAACTTTAGCTTGGCAAG